>NZ_JBNXVR010000045.1:0-57534 GCF_050565595.1 Leptolyngbya sp. AN02str
TTACGGATAGGATTGGCAATCTTTGGCAGACGAGTCATGATGAGCACCCATTCGGCTACATCCAGCCTAAAATCTGCACAAGCTCAACATAACAGGCTTTTAGCTTCTCTTTATAAATCAGCTCTAAGCAACGGTTTTTAAAAACAGGTTCAAACCAACTGGGCGATCGCTCTCAGAGGAAAATCGGGGATCGAGTCTCACCAGCGATCGCAATCACCGCACCTTAGCTGGACCAAACAATTCAGGCGGATGCTCTGTACAGAATGCTTAAAAGCTGCAAGCGATTTTTTATGGCCTTGCTTTCGAAACATTCATCCAATTGCGGCAGTTCACCATTGCGGCAGTGGAGCCCTTGGCATCGTACATCCAGGAATCGGCCAAATCATGAGCCCACCCTTAAATCCACCCCTAGACCTCCTGCACGAATGGCTGGCTGAAGCATGAATCATTGTGCGGCAGAACCATGCAATGACTCATGCAGAAAGTCTCTTCAAGCAGGCCCAAATACCTACGTAATTTCGCTTAACCCAGATGGTGTCAGCTCACCACTGTTAGGCTATAGGGTCTCAAAAATTACACAGGAACCCCAGGCAGCTGCGCTGAAGGGGATGTCACTTCATCCACCATCCACTGTGGGTTGGGTGGCTGTGTTTGGGCAATGAGGCGGCCTTGGGAAATAACATAGCGAACCGTTGCACGGCGGCGAATCGCATCATATCGGCTCTCGGCATCCAGCACCACTAAATTGGCGGGTTTACCCACTTCAACGCCGTATTCATCCTGAACATGCAGTGTTTTTGCACCGTTCCAAGTCACCATGTTATAGCAAGCATCGATTTCAGTCGTGCCGGTCATTTGGCAAACATGAACCGCCATGCTTGCAACATCCAGCATATTACCTGTTCCCAACGAGTACCAGGGATCTTGCACACAGTCATGGCCCAGGCTAACGTTATGGCCCTGCTGCCACAGCTCTTTCACTCGGGTGACACCTCGTCGCTTGGGATAGGTATCAGCACGACCCTGCAACGTGATGTTAATCAGCGGGTTGGCGATGAAATTAATCGACGTGCGCTGTAAAAAGCCCATGAGCTTGAAGGCATAGGCATTGTTGTAGGAATGGAAGGCGGTGGTGTGGCTAGCACTCACCCGAGATCCCATACCGCTACGAATGGCACAGGCAACCATGACTTCCAAAAAGCGCGCTTGATCGTCATCAATTTCATCACAGTGAATATCAATTAAGCGATCGTATCGCTCGGCCAGTTCAAAAATGCGATGAACCGATCGCACGCCATCTTCTCGGGTCAGCTCGTAATGGGGAATACCACCGACCGCATCTGCCCCCAGCTTTAGCGCTTCTTCCAGCAAGGCTTCGTTTTGAGGGCCTCCGTACACCCCATCTTGCGGAAACGCAACAACCTGAACCGTTATCCAGTCTTTCACCGCTTCTCGGACTTCTAGCAGGCCTTGCAGCGCTGTTAGCGTTTGCTCGCTGACATCGGCATGGGTGCGCACGTAGAGTACCCCCTGCATGGCCTGTTGCTTGAGGGTGGCGATCGCCCGTTCTTTCACATCTGCAAGGGTCAGCGACTGTTTGCGATCGCGCCAAATCTCAATGCCTTCAAACAGAGTACCGCTAGCATTCCATCGGGGATCGCCGACCGTCATCGAAGAATCAAGATGAATATGCGACTCGACAAATGGAGGGCTAACCAACTGGCCCTGCATGTTGAGTTCCACTTTGGCGGTGTAGTTTAAGTGGGGAGCGATCGCCGCAATTTTTCCATCTTCAATGGCAATATCAACAGGCCGTGCCAATTGATCCAATTGATCAGGTGAAATCAAACAGCAATTTCGCAGCAAAATACTAGGAGACGGTTCAGCCATGAGGAGTGGTTTAGGGCAACGACGTCACTCTAAATCTACCGAATCTAGATTGCAGCGGGCTGCTTCCTTTAAACAGTTGTGAAGAAATAGAGGACATGCCAAAACCATGAGCCGCAGACAAAGCCCACGGCTCACCATTCAAAAACATCAGGATTCATATGAAGGGATAAATCCTGTTCAATTCAAACGCCGAAAAGCCAGAATATACAGAAGCGCCAAGAAGATAGATCTATCCGGACTTCTAGCATCTAGGAAGCAGACTTTAACCATAGACAAAGTGTGCTTCACAGCATGATGCCTTCTCGTTATCAACCAGGATTTATCGCTGACTTGCCGTGAAGCCAGATACCTTGTGCTGACAATGGCTAAAGATGGAGCGCATTTTTAGCCTATCAAAACCGGAACATGCGCTAATCGATAATTTTGAGCATGCCACGGTGCAGCGCGTCAAAAACCCGCTCAACCATTTGCTGATCATCGCGAGTTAAAGATTGATCCGAAAGAGCAGCACTCATAAAACAGCGCTGATCGGCACGGCTAATTTGGCGAGACTCTAAGATGTGATTGGCAACTTGCTGAAGATTGTCATTGGGGGAATATGCTGAGGGGGTCATAGCATTTGGGGGAACATCAACACTATTACTATCGCGTTTACCTTAACTTTACGAAGTGACCGCATAATTACGTAAAGGCGATCCTTATCGGCTTAAAAGGTGATCCAGGTCACAATTCAAGCCTGGGAGTCTTTGCAGACGATCGGCTGTTGATATCAGTTTCCACTTCATGACAAGTTTATTTTTGAACAAAACCCTGATAAAGGTTCTACACAAGTGTGATACCCCAGGCCAGCACTTCAGTATAACTAACGTATAAATTTATATCAGTGATAGTAACCTAGGATACAAATTTGTTGCGCCAAACCCGGCATTGTCTTTATTCTGGGTGCTTCATGAATACATATTGTTGAGTCAGCGTAGTGAACGTACGGCTTGTCACTAGCATGATGGTTCGAGCGTTTGGTTTACAGGTTCAGCTCTGGATGCCACGCTGCATAATTTTCGGGTTTCCAGTAAAGTTTTCGCTAAGTTATCCCTGTGTACTCGTTTCCCTTTTGCGTCAACTGGTCCTTGTTTCATGGAAAGCAGCACGCAGCTAGTCAGGCTGCCTTACTGCGCAGAATTGTCGATCGCATCCGCAACTCCTTAGAGCTGCATGTTGTTTTGCAGACAGCAGTTGATGAAATTGCCGAACTGCTAAATATCGATCACTGTCTATTTTTTTGGCATTTTGATGAGCTTGATCGCATTCAGGTTGTATGCGAACACAGAGCAGAGTTAGCGCCCTCCTACATTGGGAATTATTCGTTGTCGCAGTTGGGAGCGATCGCCTCGTTGATTCAGCGGGGGGAGCTTGTGCTAGGTACAGGCCATCTCTCTCAACCGTTTGGGCTTCATCTAATTACTCGTTTGCTGGCGGGGCGATCGACAAAAATGCCTGCACCAGAAACAACTCTGCTAGGCAAACACGCTTCACTGTTGATCCCTGTTGAAGGACAAGAGCGCTCTACGGGGTTTATCGCTTGCCTGTCAAATCGACCACGTCACTGGTCTGGGGCCGAGGTAGAGTTTATGCAGGCGATCGCCCAACAGTTGGGAATTGCCATCTGCCAAGCCCAGCTCTATGAGCGCACTCAACGGCAGGCCCAACGCGAACGCTTGGTAAACCAGATTACAAGCCAAACCCGCCAAAGCCTCAACCTAAAAAGCATTTTGAAAGCCGCGATCGCCCAACTCCTTGAGGCATTAGCTGTTGATCGATGCTTGGTTCACCTCGTCGAGGATCCAGATCAGGATGATGAGCCCAGCGCCGAATTAACGGTTGGGGCTCAAGCTGAGCAATCCCACACTGTGTTTCGGCGCAAGCACCTGTTTGAAGTATGCCGAGAACCACTTCCTCCATCCATTCATGATTTTGACACCGATGGCCCAATTACCCGTTGGGTCATCCAAACCCGTCGCCAAGTTGTTATTTCTGATGTCAACCAAGATGAGCGGATCGGGCCAAACAACCAGGAATATCAACTCGCCAAAATCAAGTCCTCGTTGGTCATTCCTGCTCAGGCCGATGGTAAATTACAGGCAATTTTGTACCTCAATCAATGCTCTCATATTCGTTATTGGAGCAAGGACGATCAGAAGCTAGCCCAAGCAGTCGCCGATCAGCTTGCCATTTCAATTCAGCAAGCCCATCTCTACCATCAAACCCGACAACAAGCCCAAGCCAGCGCCGAGCAAGCCAAACAGCTCGCTGCAGCGCTTCAAGAACTCCAGCAGACCCAAGCTCAACTTATTCAAAGCGAAAAAATGTCGAGCTTGGGACAGATGGTGGCAGGTGTTGCCCACGAAATTAACAATCCCATCAGCTTTATTTACGGCAACATTCCCTATGTCGAGCGATATGTGCGGGATCTGCTGCACCTCGTTGAGGGCTACCAGCAGTGCATGTCTTCTCAATCTTCGGCTCTAAAAGCGCTAGAAGCTGATATAGAATACGACTTCTTAGTGCAAGATTTGCCGCGTGTGCTCAAATCGATGAAATCGGGGGCTGGGCGCATTCGAGAGATCATTCTCTCGTTGCGGGCCTTTGCTCGGTTGGATGAAGCTAGCTGCAAAGTGGTAGACATTCACGATGGCATAGAAAGCACACTAGCCATGTTAAAGAACCGGATTCAGGCGGATGTGGCGATCGCCCGAGAGTACGGCCAATTGCCCATGGTGGAGTGTTTTCCAGCATTGCTCAATCAGGTATTTATTAACTTACTCACCAACGCATTAGAGGCTGTAGAGCACGGCACGGCAGCCCCAAAAACCATCATCATCTCAACCGAAACCATTTACCCTGACGAATCTGAGCAGCCTTGGGTTCGCATTCGTTTTGCTGACAATGGCTGCGGCATTCCTCGTGCAGTACAGCCCAAGGTGTTTGATCCATTCTTTACCACCAAGGCCGTAGGGCAAGGCTGTGGACTAGGGTTGGCGATTAGCTACCAAACCATCGTGCACCAGCACGGAGGTCGGCTCACGTTTCGTTCGGCTCCAAACCGGGGAACTGAGTTTTGTATCGAGATTCCCGTCGAGCAGGCGGTTGTTCCTCAGGGCGATCGCCCCATCCCCAACGCAGGACAAATGCAGCAGTCCAATCCAGAGCGAGCTTTGCCCCGATAAAACAATCCCTTACTCATAAACATCTTCTGCATAAGTGATTGCGCAGCACTGCTACGCAATCACTTATGCATCAAACCAAAGATCTCCTGCATAAACTTGCACAGTAGAGCCGTACAACGATTCATGCTTCAAATAGGAGATCGATTCTCCAAGGCGGTTAAAAGTCATCAAGAGTCAGAGATGCTGAGCATCTCTGACTCTCGTCATTCAGCTTTCAACTGTTCAGCTAGTTCAACCAAAACCTTTATAAGGTCTAGGCGGTCGGCAAACTGGGCTTACGCTTGTTCCAAGAAGTTGCCTGCTCGTAAGCATAAGCAACATTCAACAGCAAATCCTCACGCAACACGTTGCCAATGAGCTGCATCCCAATTGGCAAGCCTTGCTCATCAAATCCACACGGCAAGCTGATGGCTGGCAAGCCCGCCAAATTTACGGGAATGGTCATCAAGTCCGAAAGATACATACTAAGGGGATCATCCGTTTTTTCGCCCGCCTTGAAGGCGGTTGTCGGCGCAGTCGGGCAAATCAATACATCTACCTGCTGAAAAGCTTTCTCAAAATCCTGTTTGATCAGGGTGCGAACCTTTTGTGCTTTCAGGTAGTACGCATCGTAGTAACCGGCTGACAGCGCATAGGTGCCAATCATAATCCTGCGTTTCACCTCAGCCCCAAAACCCTCGGCACGGGTTTTGGCATACATATCTAGCAAATTATCGGGTTCTTCAATTCGGTAGCCAAACTTCACTCCGTCGTAACGAGCCAGGTTCGCAGAGGCTTCGGAGGGGGCAATGATGTAATAGGTTGGCAGTCCATAACGAAACTGAGGGCAGGAAATGACCTGAATTTCAGCCCCAAGTTCTTGTAGCTGTTCCACCGCTTTGGTGACTGCAGCTTCTACGGTTGCCTCTAGGCCATCTCCAAAGGTTTCTTTAATGATGCCAATGCGCAGCTTGCCCCGAGGTTTGAAGTCGGGCTTAAAGGCTGATAAATAGTCTGGTACTGGGACGCTGAGGCTGGTTGCATCCTTTGGATCATGACCTGCGATCGCCCCTAACAAGATGGCAGTATCTTCGACCGATCGCCCAAAGGGACCAATTTGGTCAAGGGATGAGGCATAAGCAACCAAGCCGTAGCGCGATACCAAGCCATAAGTGGGCTTCATGCCCACAACGCCGCACAGCGAAGCAGGCTGGCGAATTGAGCCACCAGTATCTGATCCCAACGCAACTACACACTCCTCCGCCGCCACTGCCGCCGCCGAACCACCCGACGACCCACCTGGCACCCGCGAAACATCCCACGGATTGGCCGTCACTTGATAAGCCGACGACTCGGTTGAACTACCCATGGCAAATTCATCCATGTTGGTCTTACCCACCATGACAGCCCCCGCTTCAAACAACCGCTGGGTCACGGTCGATTCGTAGGGAGGAACAAAGTTTTCTAAAATGCGCGAACCGCAGGTGGTGCGAATTCCACGGGTGCACATGTTGTCTTTAATCCCAATTGGGATTCCGGCCAGCATCTCAATCTCTTCGCCTGCCGCAATCTTGGCATCGACTTGCTGCGCCTGCTGTAACGCTTGATCAGCTGTGATCGTCAAAAAGCTTTTGACGTGAGGCTCTAGAGCTTGGATGCGTGCAAGCGCTTCTTCTGCAATCTCAACAGCAGTGCGTTCTTTGTTGATGAGTTGGTAATGTAACTCGCGGATGGATGCCATCGATTACCCCTTTTATTCCTCGCTGGCTGGCGTAAGTCCATCCTTCACTCTAGTCGATTTTCCTTCCATTTAATGCATTGTCTTTCAGGTTAATCCTGCTAGATGCGGTTGAACAGCCAAAGAACAAAGTCAACATCTCAACGCGAGGGATGGCTGCCAGCAAAGAGCTATGTATCTCCGCAGAGCCAATCGCAATATCTCACGGTTTAAAGCTTCCTTCTTCAGAACCTTGAATGTGCTTGATGCACTTGATAGATAAAGTCCAAGTAGATAAAGTCCAATTTTGCTCACGACCCTATTTTGAACTAGCCTTGAGGCTGATTGAGTGTATATGCTGGTAGCTCAGGCTTGGCATATTTTCCCAAGAGTGTGGAATCACAAAAGAGTTGGGCAATAAAACGGTTGCATTGTATCGCCTGATTCACTTTTGCTGGAATCGTCTATAGTTAACTTTGATTAATCCTTGCTGTAGATTGTTTTGCAATTAGGGTCGTGCCCCTTTGTTGTGTGAGGTTTAGCGAATGCGTCGCCTGTTTTGGTACTTGTTGATCGCTCCCATTAGCACGTTAGGCGTACTAGCAGGTGGGGTACTGGTTCATTCTTATCCAGCCCTAACGCCAGTGCTGGAGCTAACTGGCGGCAACAGAGCATATAACATTGAGGCGGCAGATTCGATTGCAGAGCTGCGTGAGATTCGCGATCGCCTGATAGAGCAGTCGCAGCAAAAGTCCTCCTCTGCAACCGAAGGTGTCCCAATCACCAACCCAGCCCTGCTGCTGCAAATTCTACAGGCCACCGAAATTCGTATTCAAATTGAGGAAACCGCTCAAGAAAATTGGAGCACTGCGGTTCGAAATGCCGAAAAAGCTAGCCAGTTGGGCACCTCGACCGAATTGGAAGAAGCTGAGGCTGGCGAAATTTATCAGCTGTGGTCGGATGCTGTGCGGGCTTTGCGCGAAATACCCGAAGATTCATTTTTGGGTGCCCAGGCGGCAGCTAAGTTAGATGAGTACAAGGACAAGCTTGGGGTTGCTGCCTACCGTTACGATTCGGCGCGATCTGGCTTTTTGGATGCGATCGCCGAAAGTACGGGTCGAGCATCGGATGTGCATGTTACCGTGTGCAACTTGCAGCGAGAATGCCGTCGCCTACGAGGGAATGAACCACCCGCCAGCCCAGCCAGTTTGATTAAAGTTCCGGTGGCGATCGCCCTGACCCAAAAGCTGGAGGAGGAAAACATCGACATCGACACGCCGATGTTAGTCAGCCCACGCAACTTTACCGAAGATGCGGCCAAGATTTGGGTTGGGGCAGAATATCCCACACGCAAGGTGCTGCTGCAAATGATTACCCATAGCAGCAACATTGCCACCAATCAGCTGATTGACTACATGGGTACGGACTATATCAATCAAGTCCTGCGCGATCGCGGTTACCGCACCACTCGGGTTAATACCAAACTCATTGGCGATAATATTGCCCCCGCAGGCTTAAGTGGCATTCCCAATCAAATCACCACCGACGAGCTCACCGATATGATGGTGGGCATTTATAACAACGAGCATCCCGGTGATGATGTGATTTTGGAAGGGTTGGTCAATCAATACGACTGGGATCTGGCCTACGAAGCGATTAAGCGGCCAGCGGTATGGATCGGGGAAAAGACTGGGCAAAACTCCAAAGTGCTGGGAACAACCGCCGGAGTCAACATTAAAGGCGATCGCTACGTGATCACCGTTGCCATTAACTACACCGCCAGCGAACCCGCCGTTAAAAAGGTCGTAAAAGGGATTGTCGATCACCTTCTTGCCAATGATGGGTTCTAAGAAAATTGCCGCCTAGTAGCCCAAAAACACTGTACCCTAGCAACAGAAGATTCCTCGGTTTGCTGTTGCGCAGGCGGTTTCATGCCAAGCCCGTTTTTGCTGCATACCCAAGTTCAGGGGGCTGGATATCCCGTGCTATGTCTCCACGGGCATCCGGGCTCTAGTGACAGCATGATGGTGTTCACTCAGCATTTGGCAACGCGATTTCAGGCGATCGCACCTGATCTGCGCGGCTATGGCCAAAGCCAAACCACTCAGCCCTTTGAGATGGCCGATCATCTTGCCGATTTAGAAGCCCTGTTGGATCGGCTGACGATTGAGCGGTGCCTAGTGCTGGGATGGTCCTTGGGCGGCATTCTGGCAATGGAGCTGGCGCTCAAGTTTCCTGAGCGCATATCTGGACTTATTTTAGTAGCTACCGCCGCCTACCCACGTGGAAATCATCCATCAGTTGGGTGGCAAACCTACCTCTTGACCGGAGTCGCGGCCCTCATCAATTGGGCATATCCTGGTTTACAGTGGAATATTGACTGGTTTGGACGGCGATCGCTATTTCGCTACCTCATTCAACAGCACACGCCTCAAACCTATCGCTACATTTCCCAGCATGCAGTCAAGGCTTATTTACAAACCTCATCCTATGCAAACAAAGCCCTTAATACAGCCCTACGGCAACGCTACAATCGACTTGCCGAATTAAGCCAAATTCAAAGCCCATGTTTAGTATTGGCGGGGGCAGAAGATGTGCACATTACCGCAGCATCTAGCCTGGAAACTGCTAGCGCGATCGCAAACTGCGAGTCCCACTGTTACGCCAACGTCGCGCACCTGTTGCCATGGGAAATTACCCAACAACTACTACAGGATATCGACCACTGGCTAGCCGCCCATCCTGAAGCTACACGCCCCACCGCCAACGCTTCCTAAGACTCAGTATCGCTTGGCGGCTTTACGCAAAAGGGCTGGCTAACGAAGCTCCTCGACCAATAACATCCAACTTTTCATCGTACAGGGTCAGCTCACCAGGTTTGCAGCGCTTCACCACCACCCGAATATTTTGAGCCCCTTCGCGTTCCAGATCTTCAATGTAGCCAGGTTTCGCGTATTCGGCTTCTGCAGAGTTCAAGAATGGGCCGAAGTAATAGGTGCAGCGAGGCGCATCAGTTACAACCTCAACCCACCAAGCAAAACCTATCGAGTTAAGAAAATTCGTTAAAAGCTCTTTCATGAGTGCCGTTCTACTACGCAACAAAACTGTAGATGCGCTTAGCCATCTACAGATACGACTAAGCTACAGACATCAACAAGAAATTTCAAGATTCTTTGGATACCGTTGTCCGATTTTGCTGGCTGATGCGGTCTCATGCACGGTTCACTCTGCGGCTTCGGGTAAATCCCGTAGAGACTTACCCGTAGAGACTTACCCGAAAACCCTCGTATGACCCAGTACCGTGTCGCAGGACAGCCAGGCATCACACCTGACAATTCACACCTGACAATCACAAAAGACTTGGACACCAAGTAACCATGCATTCCAACCGTTCTACCCAGCACCCAACCTTTGAACGCTTGGGCGTTACAAAAGGTAAGACAACAAAAGTCATCCTAGCTTAGGGCACGAATAGTTGACCACCGCTGACGAAACACCTCATACAGCACCATCCCCGTTGCAACGGATGCGTTTAGGCTCTCAACCTTTCCTTTAAGGGGAATGGAGACTAGCACATCACAATTGCGCTGAGTGAGCAGATTCAAGCCATCTCCTTCGGAACCAACCACCAGCACGACCGGCCCCTGAAAGGTAACGGTGTTAACGGGTTGAGCCGCTTCAGCAGCCGTTCCATAAATCCAAAAACCTGCTTCTTTCAACTCTTCTAACGCACGACTCAGGTTGACAACTCGGGCCACGGGAAACGTTTCTAAAGCGCCTGCGGCCACCTTGATTACCGTTGAGGTGATACCAGCCGATCGCCGCTGAGGGATGACCAAGCCGCTAGCTCCCAAGGCTTCAGCAGTTCGAACAATGGCCCCGAGATTATGGGGATCGGTAATGCCATCCGCAACGATGATGACGGGTTGTTCAGTTGTTTGCTTGGCTTGCTGAATCAGATCGGCCAATTCCAAATAGCTGTACGGAGCAACCTGCGCCACAATGCCCTGATGGTTTGCACCTTGGGTCATCTGGCTCAAGCGTTTGGGCTCAACCTCGTCAATGATGGCACCGTTGGCCTTGGCCTCGGTCAACAAGGTATGAAAACGGGGATCGTAGCGTAGCCGATTCAGAATCCAAATTCGGTTGATTTGTCGCTGACCTTCTAGTGCGGCTAGCACAGGATGCTTTCCGTAGATGAGATCGTTCTCTTCCACAGAGGAGGTTGGGGAAAATTCTGCGGCATCGGCAGCGGAGGGGCGATCCCAATGGGTCGTTTGCTCCTGCTCGCGATCGCGCGGCCCCCGGTTCCAAGATTGCTGGCGATCGCGAGCATGGCCACTCTCCCGATTCCAACTGGGTTGGCGATCGCGCTCTGGGGCAGAACCCCGATCTCGACCCGGTTCTTTACCTCGAAACTCACGAGTTTCTCTGTCGCGAAATTCGCGCGGTTCCCGATCTCGAAAATCACGACCACCGCCACCGCGAGAACGCGAATCCCAATCTCGTCCTTGCCGCTCACGCTCAGGCCCTCGATCGCGCCCTATTGGGCGATCGCCCCGATCCCAGTTGCGATCGCCCCGATCATCGTTGAAGTTGCGATCGCGCGATGGGCCACCCTCACGAGGAGGTCGGCGATCGCGCCCACCCTCTTTGTAGCCACCCTCTTTGTAGCCACCCTCCTTAAAGCCAGCGCGGGGTGCGGGCTTGCCCTTGGCAGAATATCCAGACCCAGCAGGCCGATCAGACGACGTGCCACCTCGAAGCTTTGGAGCGGACTTGCGGCCAGATGGGCGGGGCTTCCCTCCCTTGGCAGAGGAATCGGAAAAACGTTTGCGCCCAGGGCGTGAATTTTGAGGAGCCATAGTGTTGTGTTGTGCAGAATGACGTGTGTGAGAACAAAAAATATGAGCGATAAAACATGGGTGCCACCAACATGCAAGGCACCCAAATTTGGACACATGCACGCGGCATGGTCTCCTCAAGAGCTGAGCCAAGTTTAGCGATGCAGCGATAGCCGCTAGGCCGCCCTATGCAAACTCTTTTTGATGGCTAGAGCCATGTAGCCATATCAATAGGCCATTTCAATGGGGAATTATGAAAATGGAGATTGGGGTGCGATCGCTATTTTTCAAACGACCCTAGAAAATCCCCAATCCCCCACAATTATGAGCTTTCTAGCTCTACACCAGATTGACCAACCTCAGTAGACAAAATAACTGTCAACTGAGCCAGCAGCTCAGCCAAACGAGACGGATCGGTCAAATACAGATATCCCAGCAACGTTTCCAAACTGGTTGCGGCCTGATAGGTAGCCAGGTCGATTCGCTTAGGACACCTGGATGTAGCATTTCTTCCTCGCTTCAGAATGTCAACTTCGGCAGGAGAGAGATGAGGCTGTAGCGATCGCAAGTGCCGCGCCTGGCTTTCGGCACGAACCTGAGCAACCACCTGCTGATGATAGGCTTGGGTGCGCTTGGGTGGCATTAAATAGCAGAGCCGAACATGCAGCTCATAAACTGCATCCCCCAAATAGGCAAGCGCAGTCGGAGAGAGCCGTTGAAGCTCGGCGGATGAGAGAGGAGCAATCAACTCTTCAGGAGCGCTTAACATTCGCTAGAGCCGCTTCCACAGAAGGCTGTAGGGATAGAAATTGCTCCAACCGAACTAGCTTCACTGTTTGAGTGACTCGCGGGTTGGATACAATTTGCAGCGAGCCGCCAGCAGTTTGTACCTTTTTGGCAACCTGAACGAGAGCCCCAAGGCCCGAACTATCAATAAAATCAATTTGAGAGAGATCCAAGATGAAATTGGAAGGACCTTCCTCAACAAATTTGTCCAGAACCTTGCGGAAGGTTGGCTCAGAAAACGCATCAAGCAAACCCGCCAAACGATAGACCTGGCAAGTGTCCTTGATTTCGCGAGTTCCTCTTAGACTAACCGTCAGGTTTAATGTCTCAAGAATAGGCACCTCCTAGTTGCTGTGTCAGCAGATCTGTCAAGAATTCGAGGCTTAAGTATACGTCAGGATGTAGGGCTCTGCAACGCCCAACCGATTTCTTTTATTGTTAAGCATGAACTCGAAATTGTGTTGTTCAGAACAAAATCTTTATCTTATGGGTTCTAGAACAGCAAACCACAGGTTGTATTCCAGAGCCATAAGGGGTTGAGCCCGCTTTGAGCCCCTTGAGTTTTAGTCCCCTTGCGGATGTTCCTGCCAGAGCTGGGTGCGCTGCCGCAGGCTGGTGTAGTTACCGTTGCCCAAAATTAAATGATCAAGCAAGGGAATTCCCAAAATTAGGGCAGCCTGAAGCAATTGTCGAGTGAGAGAAATATCTTCAGGGCTGGGATCAAGGTTGCCCGAGGGATGGTTGTGAGCAATGATGACCCGGGTAGCACCTTGCCGAATGACTTCGCGAAAAATATCTCGCGGATGGGCCAGGGTTTCGGTAGCGGTGCCAATGCTGATCACCTGGGTTCCTAAGTGGCGATGTTTGATATCCAATAGCAGCACGGCAAAGCGCTCTTGGGGTTGCCACATTAAGTCGTTGCTGAGTAGGGCGGCAGCCACATCCGGATCATCAATAATAGGGCGATCGCTTGGTCGTGCTTGATACACCCGTTTACCCAGTTCAATCGCAGCCAGGATGGTGCACGCTTTTGCTTCGCCAACTCCAGGGATCTTGGTGAGCTCGTGAATGCTCACATCCTTCAGCATCGTGAGGGCATCGCGCTGGTGTTGACCAAGCTGTTGCAAGATATACTGCCCCAACCCTACAGCCGACAATTTGCCTGACCCCTGCCCCGTACCCAGCAATATTGCCAATAGCTCTGCAGTTGCCAGACGATTTGCGCCGCCGCTTATTAGGCGCTCCCTTGGCCGCTCGCTCAATGGCAAATCAGCAACTCGCAGGTTGTACATAGTAGCCACACCCCCAACTCAATCCACAACTGCTTTCAGTAATCCCAGGAATGGATTCTTCTCATCAGGGAATAAAAATGGGGGCGATCGCACATTCTCCCGTTTTGACCCACCACGATCGCCTAGCCGCTCAGTAACACCAACACACCATTGAGACCCTGTAGCTCCAGTAAGCACGTGGTCAAGCCTGCCTCCACAATTTGTTCCCAATGCATGAGTTCCAATTTCGCAATTTACTCCTCTCGTTTGATGTTGGATTCAGTTATTTCTCGTTAGATAGAAAAGGAGCGTACCTCGGAATGGCTTCACTAAGCTTCAAGAGAAAGTTTTGTCCTGAAAAATTTCTTTTCGAACTGCACGAAATATTGACTCGAAGAAAGGAGCGAATAAATTTATGCGCAAGATGAATATTGGTCTCTCTGAAGAACAACGCCAGGGTGTAATTGACCTGTTGAATCGCGACTTGTCGGATGCCTATTTGCTGTTGATTAAGACCAAAAAATACCACTGGGATGTAATTGGCCCTCAGTTTCGTACGCTGCACCAATTGTGGGAAGAGCAGTACGAAGCCTTAACCCAAAATATTGACAGCATGGCCGAGCGAATTCGAGCATTGGGCGGATATCCCGTTGGTACTGCTGAAGGCTTTTTACAGTTAGCTTCGATTAAGGAACATGCTGGAGATATCCCCAACGCTACCGAAATGGTGAGCCGATTGGTGGAAGATCATGAAACCATTATTCGCAATCTGCGTGATCACGTTGATCAGGCTAGCGAAAGCTTTCATGATGAAGGAACAGCCGACTTCCTGACAGGATTGATGGAGCAGCACGAAGAAATGGCCTGGATGCTTCGCTCCTTCTTGGAAGGAATGGACTTGCAACCCGATAGCGAACCTGCAAAGACCCAAGCCAAGACTCCTGCTAAAGCATAGGTGTGCTGAGACTTGGATGGGAGCAATGCTTGAGCTAAGTTAACTCCTAATCAATTCAGCAGTTGCTATTGACAAATTCAACCCCCTGTATTTCTGAACATCGACACAGGGGGTTGGTGTGTTTGGGATTTTTAATTTTTCTATTTTTACTGCAATTAGCTTTAGGCACTAATTGTGTATCGAAGTTCTCAATCTGTAATTAATCTGTATAAAATCTAAAGCCCGATCGCGCTTATTAACCATGTGATTATCTATTTATTTTTACATAGCATTTTTTAATTGTTTATTCAGTAGAACAGAACGTTTGCGATAGTTATTTTCCTACGATTTGTGGTGGCTATAGACCTGAGCGATCGCCACAATATTGCAGCATCCATGCTCTAGGCCAAGCTCAATTCTTCCGTTTAACTAACTTTTGAATCATCTTTGACATAAAAAGATAATTTTCAAATTTAATTCTGTCTTAGAAGGCATTTAACGTTGCCGTGAAAAGGTGTGGGATGGCGAGCATTCGTCACTTTGCTGTCTCAGAAATTCACCACGGAACATACTCATGGCTTTCACACTTCAGCTCTTACACGCAGCTGATCAAGAAGCTGGCGTCCCTGCGCTAGACGATGCCCCCCGATTCTCGGCAGTGCTGAACGCGCTGAAAAATGAGGATAGTAATGGTGATGGCATTGCCGACTATGAAAACACCCTCGTTCTCTCGTCGGGCGATGCCTACATTCCCAGCCCCTTCTTTTTTGCCAGTGAAACGGTATTTGGGGCTCAAGGTCGCGCCGATATTTTGATTCAAAACGCATTGGGATTTCAGGCGATCGCCTTTGGTAACCACGAGTTTGATCTAGGAACAGGGGTCGTTGCGTCCCTCATTCAACCGGATGCTGCCAGCGGCTATGCTGGAGCCCTGTTTCCCTACCTCAGCTCCAACCTGGACTTTAGTACCGACTCGGCCCTGGCGGGTTTGGTCGTTGCCGATGGGCAAGAAGCCAGCAGCATTCCCAACGGGATTGCTGGCAACACGGTCATTACCGTCAATGGCGAGCGCATTGGCATTGTAGGAGCCACCACACCCACATTGCCCACGATCTCTTCGCCGGGTGGGGTCACGGTATTGCCCAATGGGTTTGATGGCACAAATCCAGCAGATGTGGCCGCGCTGGCAGCGGAAATTCAAACATCAGTTGATACGCTGCTGACCAACAATCCCGACATTAATAAGGTGGTTTTGCTGGCACATATGCAGCAAATTGCCATTGAGCAGCAGTTAGCCCAACTGTTGACGAATGTGGATGTGATTGTGGCGGGCGGCTCGAACACGCTACTGGCCGATGCGACAGATGCGTTACGTGCTGGTGACGAAGTCGAGGGGCCGTATCCCATTCTCAGCACGGCAGCGGATGGGAACCCGATTGCACTGGTAAATACGGACGGCAACTATCAGTATGTGGGGCGGCTCGTGGTGGAGTTTGATGAGAATGGCGTCATCATTCCCAGCAGCATCGATCCCACGGTGAGCGGTGCCTACGCAACTGATGATGCGGGCGTGGCCGCCGTCAATGGAACCCCTGATCCCGAAATTGTGGCGATTACCGATGCGCTACGGGCGGTGATTGTTGACCTGGAAGGCAATATTTTTGGCAAAACCAATGTGTTCTTGAATGGCACTCGGGGCGATGTGCGATCGCAGGAAACCAACCTTGGCAACTTAACGGCTGATGCCAACTTGGCGATCGCCCAAACCTACGATCCCACCACGGTCATCTCCATCAAAAATGGCGGTGGAGTACGCGACAACATTGGGGTGCTCACCTTCCCTGCAGGTTCTACCAATCCCGAAGATGTGCTCAAGCTACCGCCCCAGGCCAGCGAGGTTGCCGGAAAAGCCGAAGGCGATATTTCCCAGCTCGACATTTCCAATGCACTGCGGTTCAACAACGGCCTCACCTTGCTTACGTTGACCGCAGCAGAACTCGTTGCAGTGGTTGAGCATGGGGTATCGGGCGCAGCTCCAGGGGCAACTCCAGGGAGCTTCCCGCAAATTGGTGGCTTTGCCTTTAGCTTTGATGCCGCTTTGCCCGCCGGAAACCGGGTGCAATCCCTGGCGATTACCAACGAGGATGGCACGGTGGTGGATGTGGTAGTCGAGAATGGTGAGCTGGTGGGCGATCCCAGTCGCACGTTCCGCACCGTCACGCTCAACTTTTTGGCAAGCGGTGGCGATGGGTATCCCTTTCCCGATCGCGATCGCCTCGATTTAGTCACCGAAGATTCCCTCATACCCGCCCCTGACAGCCGCACCGGATTTGCGACCTTTGCCCCCGATGGTTCCGAGCAAGATGCCTTGGCTGAGTATCTGATCACCACCTTTAGCGACAGCCCGTTCAATCAAGCAGATGTGGGGCCAGAGCTAGACACCCGCATCCAAAACTTGGCCTTCCGCAGTGATACCGTTCTGGGCGATGGCAGCGGTTCCACCCCGATCTATACCCTCGACTTTGACACCGACGGTCTGACCGCAGGCACCGTCATCACCAGCCAGTTTGCAGCCTTGGGCGGGTTAACCATTTCCGCACCCAAAACGGCATTTGGAGCCATGATCTTTGACTCTGCCAACCCCACAGGCGGCGACTGCGACTTGGTGACCAGCACCGAGGGCAATGTGCTGATCATTTCGGAAGATGGTGACTCGTCCGATCCCGATGACAATGTCAGCGGCGGCACGCTCCGGTTTGAGTGGGATTCACTGGTTGGCGTTGCGGGCGTTGGCTTGTTGGATATTGAGGAAGCTGGCGGCTCGCTCATCTTCTACGACCAAACAGATGCCATCATCCAATCCATCGCAATTCCAGGAATGGGTGACAACAGTCTGCAAACGATCGCCCTGAATGTTGAGGGGGTTGCCCGGATGGATATCAACCTCGTTGGCAGTGGAGCAGTCACTCAGGTGGATTTGTTAGTGCCAGAACCCATGGCCGCGATCGCACCTCCAACCGTGCTGCCTGCGTAATTCCCACGCGGTCAATTTCCTAGTTTGTACAAATTTTCTGCGGTCGATGGTGCCGGACTTTAATCATCGACCGTTTTTTTGCGTTTGGCATTGCTGGGAAAACTACCGGAAAAAATCATGTTCAGCCCGCAGCACGATGCTCGCTATCCCCAGGTTTGCCACAATTATCTCTAACGAAATAGTGCAGAAATTATGGCCCATGGGCGATCGCTGCAACCCTTGCAGACATTGGCCTTTTGTTGGCTTTTAGCAGAATGGATGAGGATATGATGATTCGACCGTGGATGGTAATTGGGGCAGTAACCTTTGGCCTAGCGCTGATCATTGGAGCCATGGTCAACAAGCGTGGAGTGGAATGGTTTCGGCGATTGCAGCGTCCCAACTGGCTCACCTTTGAGTGGGCAATTCCCATCATTTGGACGGTCGTCTTTACGCTAGGGGCGGCCTCGGCCACGCTCACCTGGGAGGCGGCAGATCCCGGCCAGCGCTGGGGCTTGATGGCCTTTTACCTCGTCCTGGAATTAGTCACTCTTGCTTATTCTCCAGCAATGCTGTGGCTGCGCCGCATCAAGGTTGGGCTGGTGCTGGGGGCAACGGGCGTGGTGTTGGGGCTCATTTTGGCAGTTACCGTGTTCCCCATTTCTCAAACGGCGAGCCTACTCTTACTGCCCTACCTGATTTGGAGCCCCATCGGCACCTATGTCACCTGGGAAATGATCAAACTAAACCCCACCGAAGCTTAGTTTAAAGAAGTGGCCAATCAGGTACAAAGACCCGCAAAAGACGACGGTCGAATGTTCGGCACCTTCATAGGCGGCTTCTAGGCCAGCAAAAATATCGGGGCTGGTTTTGGCGGTGGCAAGGTCGGGGCAGGTGGATTGGGCGATCGCCAATAGTTCTTTGGGTTCAGCGGTAATGTGATCGGGTACTGGCACGATGAAGAGGCGATCGCCCGGTCGAAGCAGCGCACGAAACACCTCAGCATGGTCTTTGTTGGAGATCATGCCCATTACCCAGGAAATCGGGTGCGTGACTTTGGGGCTGGAGTCTACGTACTGCCGCAGCATGGTCGCTCCAGCGGAATTATGTGCACCGTCGATTAGCAAGGGGCGATCGCGCCAGGTGAGCCACTGCATGCGAGCGGGCCAGTGCGTGTTGGCCAAGCCTTCGGCAATCTCCGTGTCAGAAATATTCCAGCCTTGCTGCTGAAGAATGCGAAGTGTGGCGATCGCCAGGGCAGAGTTGGTGAGCTGATGTTCGCCGGGGAGTGGGAGGGAATAGGGAATAGAGAGTGGGGAGTAGGGAGTCGGCAGGGAATCATAGCGGGCCGATTGCTCCAGCGCGCGGCCATTGCCGAGATCGCGAGCAGGAGACACCCAGAGAGCGGGACAATGCAGTTGGCCGAGGCGATCGCGCAGAATGTTAGCTGCTTCTTCTGGTTGGGGCGCGATCACAGCCGGACAATTGAGCTTGAGAATGCCAGCCTTTTCGGTGGCGATGTGGGTTAGGGTTGGCCCCAGCCGTTGCCAATGCTCCAAGCTCAGGGACGTAATCACGCTCACCAGGGGGCGATCGCACACATTGGTGGCATCCAGTCGTCCACCCAAGCCCACTTCAATCACCGCAATATCAACCTGTTGCTGGGCAAAATACAGCCACGCCGCCGCAGTAATCACCTCGAACTGGGTAGGCGACGATTGGTTGGGATCGATGGCATCCACTACCGTTTTCAGTAGGTCGTGCAGGGTGGAAGGGGCGATCGCTTCCCCATTGATGCAAATGCGCTCGCACCAGCTCACCAAATGGGGCGAGGTATAGCGCCCCACCCGACAGCCCGCATGGGTAAGCACAGCAGATAAATAAGCACACACCGATCCCTTGCCATTGCTGCCAGCCACATGCAAAATCGGCACCTGCGTTTGGGGATTGCCCAACGCCGCCAGCAGGCGCTGAATCCGCTCTAGCCCTAGCTCTACCCCAAAGTGAGTAAAGCGATTGAGCAACGCATCAATCGGAGAGTCAGAGTCCACAATGGGCAGCGGAATATCCGCATCAAAAGCTGTCATAACGCGTTCAAGGCTTAATCAATTCAACGGCATCCCGCCCATCAAGGGACTGAAGATACACCTTTACTATTTCATCCTTGGCGGTGGGCAACTTTTTACCCACAAAGTCGGGATGAATGGGCACATCACGATGACCTCGATCCACCAACACCGCCAGCCAAATTGCCGCAGGTCTGCCGTAATCATTCACCGCATTGAGCGCCGCGCGAACGGTGCGCCCCTTATAAATCACATCATCAACCAGCACCACCACCTTTCCCGATAGATCAAACGGAACCTCAGTTTTTTCGGGAGTGCGCAGATCGATCTGATCCAAGTCATCGCGGTAAAAGGTGATATCCAAATGCCCCACGGGAATGCGGTGCCCCTCCAGCATTTCAATTTGATTTGCCAGCAATTCGGCCAACGGCACCCCACGGGTAAACACGCCCATCAGCACTAAGTTATCCAACCCGTCGCCCGCTCGCTCCACAACTTGCGAGGCCAAACGGGTGAGGGTGCGGCGCAGTTCGTCGGCAGACAAAATTTCGACAATTTCAGATGGCACAGCAGACTCCCTCGTGCATGGCGCTGGATAGCAGAACTATTCTGTACCCTGAGTTGGGGCTGTGTCTACTGGCCTCCAGAGGGTTACGGGCTGATGGTCGGCTCCAATATCCACCACCAGATCAACCCGATTGGAATCACGCAACAGCGGCGGCAAAAATAGCTCTGGATGCAGCGCCTTCCAGAAGTACTCGACAAAGGCACGAATGTCGTCATCGCTCATGCCCGATCGCCCCGATCGCTTGAGGTCATGTTCGGCTTCGGTGCGCCAACGTTGGCTTAGGCGATAGTCTTGGGGGCGCAGTACCAGCAGCGAATCCAACTGATCCCACAGAGGCAAATAGGTCGCCAAACGAGTGTTGCAGTCGCGAGCAAAGGCGCGATCGCTCTCGGTCACAATCGGCTCAGGCGCCTGATCAAACTGCTGGGGATCGATTGGCTGCATACCAACAAACCACCCTTCAAATAGCACAATGTCCACAGCCTGCATGGGTTCTGGTTGGGTGCGATCGCCTGCTCCATTGTGAGCCGACTTATCAAACCGAGGCACCATCACACAATCCACAGAGGTCGCCTTAAACTGTTGCAAAAGCTGCACCCCCAACTCCACATCGTGAGTGCCGGGTGGGCCACGCCAGCGCAATCGGGGATCGTGCAACAGCAGGGCTTGCCGCTCAGCATAGGTTTTGTACAGGTCATCAATAGATAAGCTGCACACCCGAAACCCCAACTGCTGCAAAATTACGGACAGCAGACAAGTTAGCGTTGTTTTTCCCGTTCCCTGTCCACCCAAAAAGCCCTGAACTATCGGACGGTGTCGCGATCGCTGCCGCTCCGCAATCGACAAGGCCAGCGGTAGCCAGAGGTCCCACGCGGTGAGCATCGGCACCTGCTCCCAGCCCAACTCCTCCACACAGTAGCGTTGCAGTTCTGGAAAGACCGCTGGCCATAACTCAACCTGCTGAGTGATCCAGGCTTCTGCCTGATCGGTGGGTAGGCACAATGGTTGGGCAATGTGCGTCATCCAGTGTTGTTGGAGGTGCGATCGCTGCTCTACCGTAGGCGATCCCAGTACGGCAACGTCTGCTAATACAGATGCAAGGGTTTGGTTCCAGTGGTGACTCACAGCGATCGCTAACTGCCCAGCTTAAAGGCTTCAATAAACATGCCGTAGATCAGCCCAACTTTAATGCCGTTCAGCATTTCTAAAATGAGCGATCGCCCTGTTTGCGGATCGCTGCGACGACGACGAAAGCGATAGTAGGCCCAGCTAATACTTTCGGTAATGATCCCCAGCATCACCCCAGCCACAATGTCCCAACTGGCATTTTGGCCAGCTGTGGTGGCGATCGCTGTTGCCAAAAAGAAGCCAAGTAGCAAACTCAAAATCACCAGCGAAATGCGCCGCCAGGGATTTTGTAGCCAGCCAATTGATCGATTGAGTGAGCTTTCGATTAAGCCATTGAGGCGCGTATTTTGCACAGTTAGCTTTCCCACCACGGGTCACGCCAATTATCATAGCGCCATCCTTTTTGAATCCCCAAAGCTCCTTCTGTTCAATCAAGCCTAGAAAAGAGAACCAGCGATCGCCAAAAGGCTAAAAAACCACTACACCGATGCGAATAGAAAGTTGCAAAATATATATCTGTAAATCAAAGAATTTTAAGGTTGCTAATATCGTTTTTTGCTTAGTCAAACGCTGAGCTAATTTCAACCCAATCCCGCTCCCCAGCATCGCAGGGTGATCGGGCTCAAGTCCAGCTTTAATCTATACTCAACATCAGAAATTGAATAGACAATTACTCTGCTTTCTGCCCCAGAGTATGCATTAGGAATTTATGCTGATCATGTCACAATTAAGCCAAGAGAGCCCCATCCCCAACCCGACTCAACTCAGCATGAATCCTGCCTGTGGTGAGGTATGATGCGATCGCCACAACCTTCCCACCCACCGTTCTTTCCGATGTCATCTCAGTATCAATTAAAAGTGAGACCTGAATCCTTCAACCACTTTTATCTTTCATCCCACAGGAATTAGCCCCTCCAATTCCAGCTGGAATGTGCGCAATCGTTCTCATTTCAATTCAGCGCGTGATTCACTGATCTTTGTGAAACGTTTATCGCTTTTCGATAACGCTCCCTGTTGAAAGCCATCTCCACTGACTACATTAAGAATAAGCAATCTGCAGAAGATAGCGAGGTCATGAAAAAGCTTTCACAGCGTGTCATCTATCCCGTCGTGCTTGGTCTCTTCGTGCTAGCGGGTTTAGGAATTTGGGCTCTCAGCCGATTCGAGGTCAGTATCGAGACGGGTGAGCCCTCTCAGGTTCCATCGCCCGAACTAGAGGCTGCTGCTACGCCTACCGCTACCCCCTCCGTTGCTGCGCCAACGGCTTCGGTTGGCAGCACGCCCACTCCTGCCAGCCCAAATGCGCCAGAGGCTCAGCCCTCGGCGACTCAACCCGTCGTCGGACTAAGGACCGTTGGCAAATTGCGCGTTAGCAACCAAACCAATTACCCCATTCGAGTTGCCCTGCTTGCCCAACAGGCTTCTGCATTGGCAGACTCTACATCCTTTGGTGAGCCAGTTCATTGGGACTTTGCCCCGCAGGAAGGCAGCGTGGACGGGTTAATTTTGGCCTTACCAGTGAGCGAGTTAAACCTGGAAACAGGGGATGTGGTGGTTGCCTTTGCCCAAGACGGCTCACGCCGCTATTGGGGGCCATACGTATTAGGGCAAACGGTGTCGCCCCGCTGGGTCGATGGCGAATGGCAGCTTGTGATTCGCTAATTCAGCATGAACCGCCAACCTGGTTGGAGATTGTGAGCAACGTTTTGAGGAAGGGCGATCGCTATAGCTCATCGTTGGCAAGGGGCAGCGTGCAGCGCAGGAGGCCAGGGCGATCGGCCGACGGAGCTTCAACCAGCCGAAGAGAACCCTGCATACACTCAAACAACTGTTGGGCAATTAGCAGCGTCATTCCCGGTAAAAAGCTGGGTTCGGGTAAGTTTTTCAGGTGTTCTTTTGCCAGCGCAGGCATAGGAACGGGAGTATGGATGTAATTCACGGCCTCGTGCCAAGCAGATGGGGATCGGGAATCTTCAATCTCGAAATGAAATTGTCGGCTACTTGGCTCAACTTGTGCGGTCAGCCTTACCGTTCCTTCTTGCATGAGGGCGATCGCCGAGTCGATTACATAAAGCAGCCCCTGCTTGAGCCAGTGGGGATCGGCCAGCACATAGAGTTCGGGGTCAACAGTTGCAATCTCAAGCTGAATGCTTCGGTTTTGGGCTTGTAGATGGGTCAGCATTTGCAAATCATCCAGTAGGCTGGCAACCTGAACTGGCTGAATTTGGAGTTGGGTAGAGCCGTGATCGACTTTTGAAACGTGAATCACTTCATCCAACAGCCCCAACAGTTTGTGGGTGGAATGGTAAGCCTGTTGAATAAATTCGCGCTCTTCATCAGGGCTATCGCACAGATCAGACAGGATGAGCTGGTGCATGCCCAAAATACCGTTCAAGGGCGATCGCAGCTCATGGGATGTTCTCGCCAAAAAGCCAGCTTTAAATTTGGCCAGCTCTACGACCATGCGATTCACCAGTTCCAATTCTGATAAAGCTGGATCTGATAAAGCTAAAGCGGATGGGGCGCTTGGGGGCTGCCGGGTTGCGGCATTGGCCTGCAATTGCGCTGCTCGCTGCTCTACCAGTTGCCAAGCCAGTTTTGCCGCACCCACCATGCCAGCCTGGTTCCCCAGGTCGGCGGTCAAAATTTGCAGATCTTCCCGCGAGGTGGGCAGCACTCGCAGCTTGATTTCGTCCCACATGGTCGGAAAAAACAGCTCGCTGCTGGCGCTAATGCCCCCGCTGAGAATGACGGCCTCGGGTGTAAAAATGTAAATCAAATTGGCTAATCCAGCGCCCAGATCTCGCCCATAGTTTTGCCAAAAGGCGATCGCTTCCAGATCTCCAGCTTTGGCGCGATCGCTCATTTGAGCGGGTTCCATGCCAGTCATGCGGCGAATCGCCTGCACCGAAACATGCTGCTCTAGCGAACCACAGTTGCCACTGTTGCAAGCAATTCCTTCCCGATCGATCGTCATCAAACCCAGTTCGCCAGCCGTACCGTTGCGGCCCACAAACAGCTTGCCATCTAAGATGACTGCCCCTCCAACCCCCGTACCCAACGTCAACAAAATGACATCGGTAAAGCGGCGGCCAGCCCCCAGCCATGCTTCGCCGAGGCCAGCACAGTTTGCATCATTGGCCAAAATCGTTGGCTTGCCCAGCGTTGCCTCCATCCAATCGGCCAGGGGCACATTTTCCCACCCCAGGTTGATGGCGACCCGCGCAACGCGCCCCTCCCCATCGGTTGGGCCAGGGGTGCCAATGCCAATGGCGATCGCATCATGGTGGGGATCGACCTGGGCAATCGCATTCACTATCGCCTCAAGGACTGTCCTGGGTTCAGCAGGCTGAGGCGTAGGCACCGTCAATGACTGTAGGCAAGTTCCGATTGAATCAAACCGTCCCAGCTTGATGGCAGTGCCACCTAAATCTACCCCAAGTACTTGCCCTGCATTGGGTTCCGTTCCCATACTGACCCCAGTCTACTTTACTAAATTAGTCATCAGACAAGTCATCCGATTGAGTGGATCGCCAACCCAACAGCTCTCTGCAGCAATTTTTTCACGACTATGACACCAGCTCTTCACTACCGGGTCCAGTTTTCTCGTCGCAACAATGGGTTAATCAACTCATTCAACCCTTCGCCCAGCAGCGATAGCCCAACCACCAGCAGCGTCAGCGCCAAGCCTGGAAAAAAAGCAGTCCACCAAATTCCGGTTGGCAACGCATCGAGGGCCTGTCGCAAATCGAGACCCCATTCCGGGGTTTGGTCAGGCAAGCCCAATCCCAAAAAGCCCAAGCTGCCCAGCGTTAGCGCTGCATCCGCCGCGTTGAGCGTAAATAGTACTGGCACGCTTTGAATGACATTGGCAAACAGGTAGCGCGATAATACTCGCCAAGTTGACGCCCCTGTTGCCTGGGCCGCTTCGATAAACAGCTCGGTTTTTACGCTTACAGTGTGGTTGCGCACAACCCGATAGTACTGCGGCACATAGGCAATGCTGAGGGCGATCGCCGCATTCACCACACCGCGCCCCACAATAAAGGCCAGCGTGACCGACAGCAACAGTCCTGGCAACGTGTAGATAGCATCCATGAGAAATAGCAAGATGCGATCTATGCGTCCGCCAATGTAGCCGCTCACCATGCCCAGCGGTACCCCCACCAGCACACTCAACACCGTAGCCAAAAACACGACTTTGAGGGCAGCCTGAGCGCCAAACAAGGTTCGCGAAAACACGTCGTACCCCTGCCGACTCGTTCCAAACCAATGCTCGGCTGACGGGGGCTGATGGAGTGGGTTTGTGAGAGACTGCATGGGATCTTGCAGCCATCCCCACGATTGCAAAGTCGGAGCCAATAGGGCGATCGCAACAAAACCCAGCGTAATTCCCAAGCCGGCCCACATCATTTGCACTGAGAGGCTGCGCCGCTGCGATTGCTTAAACCAGGGTATCCGGAACTTTGCAAAGGTCATGAAGAGCAAGCTTGCCTAAAGCGTCAAATGAGCATTTGGAGCATCTATCCGCCATAGCCAACCCGTATGGGGGTTGAGCCTCACTTATTGTGACATAGCCTGTGGCTCAACCAAGGGAGATTTACGGAGATAGCCATCGAGAAAAAATGGAGTATCAGTCCTAAAAACTCAATAAAACGTTCAAATACTGGCAATAAAAATTCGTCTCCTTGGCTACAAAGATTCTGATTTTGCCAAAAAATCAGCCTAAGTAGTGATGTATCGTTGATGTTAGAGATGTAACAAGTGATTACGGATAAATTTTGCGATTCCTCCGCGATTTCCATCTCCATAGGTTTGATTGTTTTTAACTATTGGGTTGCTTTTACCCTTCTTACTATTCTCTTACAACAATTTTTAATTATTTCATTGCAGCTTGGTACTCGCCAAAAATCTTCCTTCTTCTCTGCAATATGCGATGCATTCGCCTGAGACTTGGGAACTTTGAAACTTAAAGCGGGCCTCTCCCGATAGACCTGCATAACCTACCTTCACAACCGAAATGATGAGCAGCGGCTCTTATAACTTGTGGCTTGTTGCGCTCTCGTTTGCGATCGCAATTTTAGGTTCGTATACCGCTCTAGATTTAGTGCGACGCATCCAATTTTTAGGCACCTCTCACCCCTCCCCAACGGCAACATCGGCACCTCAACGGCGATTTTGGTTTTGGGCAGGGGCAACCGCCATGGCAACCGGCATTTGGTCGATGCACTTTGTGGCGATGTTGGCGGTGCAATTGCCAATTGCCGTAAGCTACGACATCGCGCTTACCGTGATGTCGTGGGTCTGTGCATTTGCCGCTTCAGGAATTGCCTTTTGGCTCTTGTCACAATCTCGGCAACGGCAAAGTTTTTTGCTGTTGGGGGGAGGCGCCATGGGATTGGCGATCGCCAGTATGCACTACATTGGCATGATGGCGATCGAACCCCACATGAGCCTGGTTTACGAGCCGCCCCTGGTTATCTTGTCTGTGTTCATTGCCATGGTGGCTGCATTTGGGGCTTTGTGGCTAGCCGCGCATCAACCAACTGACAATACCTATCGAGCCATTGTTCTGCGCACGGCCAGTGCCATCGTGATGGGGGTTGCCATTAGCAGCATGCACTACACGGGCATGGCAGCCGTTCGGTTTACGAGGCTAACCAATCTACCAGCCCCCTCCAGCACGACTGCCAGCCCCAATATTTCCCACGCGTGGTTAGCCATTGCTGTGGGAATTTACACGCTATTGCTTTTAATTGCCCTTTTGGTCGCGTCACTATTTGATCAACGCCTGCTAAATCAGCAAATTCGCCAGCAAACACTGCTTGAAAGCGAAAAACGATTTCGCATGCTGATTCGTGAGATGCAGGTCGGTGTGTTGTTACTCAATGCCCAAGCCGAGGTACTCACCTACAATCAAGCAGCTCTATGCTTGTTGAAATGGTCTCCCAGCACGGTGTCGTATCAAACGTTTGGCGATGGATGGAACTTAGTTGATAAGACGCTACAACCGATTCCCACCCAAGATTTGCCGGTACAGCAGGCGATCGCCCTACGGCAACCCATTCGGGGAGCTGTTTTAGGACTTCAAATACCCGCCAACCAAGATTCGGATGCAACCTACCGTTGGCTGCTGGTCAATGCTGAGCCCCAGTTAGATGCCGATGCTCAGGTGGAGCGAGTTGTTTGTACGCTGAGCGATATTACCGATCAAGAGAATCTGGCTTCTACCCTACAGCAAACGGCCAATCGCGAGATTGCGATCGCTCGCATTATTCAGCGCATGCGCCAAAGTCTTGACCTGGATACCATTTTTAGAGCCACAACTGAAGAGTTGCGACTGACCCTAGGGTGCGATCGCGTGGCAATATATCGTTTTAATCCTGACTGGAGCGGTGCCTTTGTTGCTGAGGCGGTGGCAGCCGGTTGGCGATCGCTCATTCAGCAAAACGCAGGAGAAATCGAAACCTCTACTACCCTGGAAAGCGATCGCTGCATTGTCAAAACCTTTAATGAAACGGAATCCCTCGTTCAAGACACCTACCTACAAGAAACCCAGGGAGGAGCCTATAGCCAGGGGTTACGCTACCTAGCCGTTACCGATATTTATACTCCCAACTTTGAGCCATGCTATGTCAACCTGTTGGAATCATTTCAGGTAAAAGCCTACCTCATTGTTCCCATTTACTGCGGCACCCAACTGTGGGGCCTATTAGCCAGCTATCAAAACACAGCCGCACGACAGTGGACCAGCTCCGAAATTAAACTCGCCACGCAAATTGGAGCTCAGCTGGGAGTGGCCATTCAGCAGGCTGAGCTTTTAGCCCAAACCCAACGACAGGCCACCGAGCTACAGCAGGCCAAGCGCGCAGCCGATGCAGCCAACCGGGCCAAGAGCGAATTTTTGGCCAGCATGAGCCACGAACTTCGCACCCCGCTCAATGCCATTTTGGGATTCACCCAGCTCATGCACCGTGACCCCAGTATCAAGCCCGAATTTCAGGACTACATCAACATTATTAGCCGTAGCGGTGAGCATCTTCTAGATCTGATTAACGGCGTGTTGGAAATGTCCAAAATTGAGGCAGGCCGCATTCAGGCCAACGTCAGCGAGTGCGATTTAATTGCATTGCTGGACGAACTGGAGGAAATGTTCCGGCTTCGAGCACAGTCCAAAGGATTAAAGCTCAGCGTGCGATATGCGTCGGATATGCCCCGCTTCATCCGAACCGATTTGGGCAAACTCCGCCAAATTTTGATTAACCTGACGGGTAATGCCATCAAGTTTACCGAGGCGGGTTCTGTTACGCTGTCGGTGAGCTTAGCCGCACCCAACGGCAAAATCAGTCATTCAGCGGAAGATCCCCAAACTTGCATCCTGTACTTTGAAATACAAGATACGGGGTCAGGCATTTCTGCAACAGAGCTAGAAACCATCTTCCAACCCTTTGAGCGAGCGCAAAATGGGTTACAGGTTGAGGGTACGGGCCTAGGGTTGGCCATCAGCCGGAAGTTTGTGGAACTGTTGGGCGGCAATATTGCTGTGGAAAGCGAACTCAACCAAGGCAGTTGCTTTACCTTTTCCATTCAGGCGGTTCTATCCGAGCAGCCAATTCTAGATCGCACAGCTAGCACATCTGGTCGTGTTGTGGGACTGGAACCTAATCAGCCAACGTATCGCATTTTGGTGGTTGAGGATAGCTCAACCAATCGCACACTCATGCTGAAGATGATGCAGTCTTTGGGGTTTGACGTGCAAACTGCCGAAAATGGACAGCAGGCGATCGCGCTTTGGCAAGACTGGCAACCGCACCTCATTTGGATGGATATGCAAATGCCAGTTATGGATGGATATGCGGCCACCCGAGCAATTAAGTCAACCCCACAAGGACAATCTACCGTCGTCATTGCCCTTACGGCCACCGCCTTTGAAGAGCAGCGTCAGGCAATTCTTCTCAGTGGATGCGATGATCTGATTCATAAACCATTTCAAAAAGACGAGCTACTGGCTAAACTCAGCCACTATCTAGGCGTGCGCTACCAATACGAAACTATCTTTGAGGCCCCTAGCTCCATGTCCAAACCTGCAGACCTAAATCCTGAACATCTGCTGGCCATGCCTCCGGATTGGATCGCCAATCTCCATCTTGCCGCTACTCAATGCAGCGATCGCCAAATTTTGCACTTAATTCAACAAGTTCCATCCGAGCATGTTGAGCTAGCCACCAGCCTAAAAACGCTGACCCACAATTTTCGCTTCGATGTCATTGCCTCCTTGTCTCTGCCACAGTCGCGCCAATCCTCAACGCTTTCTTGACCGCTTGTTCTACCTGCGAGACTTTGTGTGACACCGCATTTGACCGAATCTAAATCGATCGACATTTTGATTGTGGACGACACGCCCGCCAATTTGCGGATTTTGTCCAGCCTCCTACAAAAGGAGGGCTACAGTGTACGGCAAGCCATTAGTGGCACCGTTGCTCTCAATGCCGTCGCTGCCATGCTGCCCAATCTCATTCTGCTAGACATTATGATGCCAGACATGGATGGGTACGAAGTCTGCCAAATTCTCAAGCAAAATCCCCAAACGGCCGACATTCCCATCATCTTTCTTAGCGCTCTCGATGAAGGCATCAATAAGGCAAGAGCCTTTCATGTGGGCGGAGCCGACTATATTACCAAGCCGTTTTACTTGGAAGAAGTGCTGGCACGGGTACATAACCAGCTAGCATTGCGCCATGCTGAGCTACGAAACCTAGAGCTGCAAAATCAGCTAGAAGAGCGGGTGCGGGTGCGTACCCAGCAGCTAGAAGCGGCCAACGTGGAATTACAAAACGAAATTCAAGAGCGACGACAGCTCGAAACACAACTGCTGCGCATGGCTCTGCATGATGGGCTGACGGGCTTGCCCAATCGGCGCTTGTTTTTGGAACGCCTTCAGCAGGCTTTGGATCGGGTTCATACCCACGTTCACGAAACTTTTGCGGTGCTGTTTTTAGATTGCGATCGCTTCAAGTTAGTCAACGATTCGTTGGGGCATCTAGTGGGGGATGAGCTGCTCATGGCGATCGCACGCTGCCTGCATAATTTGCTGGAACCCGAAGATTTGTTAGCGCGGTTTGGCGGCGATGAGTTTGCCATCCTGGTCAACCGCTCTACCACTCTGGCCCATATCACACAGCTAGCCGATCGCATTCTCGAAGCTCTCACCACTCCGTTTCACCTCAATCGCTACGAAGTCTTTATCAACGCTAGCATCGGCATTGTGCTTGGCGATCGCCACTACAACGCACCCGATCATATTTTGCGAGATGCCGACACAGCCATGTACCGCGCCAAAGCTTCAGGCCGGGGACAATCCAAAGTCTTTGATCCGGCAATGCACCAAAGTGTGATGCAAATTTTGCGGCTTGAAACCGATTTACGTCGGGCAGTTCAGCAACAGGAGTTCATCCTTCACTACCAGCCAATTGTCGATCTGCGCGATAACCAAATCACGGGGTTCGAAGCGCTGCTGCGGTGGCAACATCCAGAGCGGGGTATCGTTTTCCCCGGCGAATTTGTAGCGATCGCGGAAGAAACCGGGTTGATTACGCCAATTGGCCAGTGGGTTCTGCGCGAAGCCTGCCAGCAGGCCAGCTTATGGAATCGAACCAGAGGCGATCGCCCCATCAGCATTAGCGTCAACTTATCAGCTCGGCAGCTAGCCCAACCCAACTTTATTGAACAAGTCGATCTCATCCTGACCGAAACTCAACTCGATCCGCAGCACCTTAAATTAGAAATTACGGAGAGCGTCATTATTGAAAGCGCGCAAGCCGCAGCCGACATTTTGCTACAGCTGCAAAAGCGCCATATCTGCATTTGCATTGATGATTTTGGCACCGGATATTCATCTCTAAGCTACTTGCATTCTTTGCCAATTAACACCTTAAAGATTGAGCGTTCATTTATTCAATCCATGTACTCCCATGGAGACCAAAAAGAAATGGTTTCAATCATGATCCAGCTCGCTCATACGATGGGTATGGACGTTGTTGCCGAAGGAGTTGAAACCCAAGAACAACTCAATAAACTGCGCCATTTAAACTGCGAACTTGTACAGGGATATCTATTTTCTAGACCAGTTGATGCTGGACAAGCTGGCCTATTGATTCAAGAACTTCATGCTTCCGTTTCACTTTAAAACCAACGATAATTTTCTATGGCTTTACCGTCTATCTTGACCGAAGAACATGACATTCTCATCGTGGATGATCGGTTAGAAAATATCCGTTTTTTAGCCACCTTACTGGCCGAGCATCACTTCAACGTACGGAAAGCTGTCAATGGAGAAATGGCATTGCAGGCAATTCATGCAATGCCCCCCGACCTCATTTTGTTAGATATCAACATGCCAGGACTAAATGGCTACGATGTCTGCCGTCGCTTAAAAGAAAATCCGACAACCGCTCAAATTCCAGTCATCTTTTTGAGTGCGGTTGATGATGTGGATGGCAAAGTCAAAGCCTTTCGGGAAGGTGGGGTTGACTACATTACCAAACCATTCCAATTCGAAGAAATTTTAGCTCGCATCCAAACTCAACTTTCCCTGCGGAATTTGCGAGTAGAACTTCAGCTCAAAAATGACCAGCTCCAATCTGCTTTGAACGACTTGAAGCTGGCTCAAGCCAGCTTGGTTCAAAAAGAGAAAATGGTTGGCTTAGCACAACTTGCAGCTGGCTTCTGTCATGAAATCAATAATCCAATCAATTTTATTTCTGGCAATATCAATCCAACAGAGCGCTATTTGCAAGATTTGTTGAGCGTGATTCGGCTCTATCAGCAGGAATATCCAACACCAACGCCGCTCATTCAAGAGATGTTGAGTGAATTGGATCTTGATTTTTTGAAATCGGATTTGGACAAAATGCTGCGCTCTATGCGTATCGGCGTAGAGCGCGTGCAGTCCATCATTTTGGCGCTGCGTGTGTTTTCTCGGCTGGATGAATCGGATGTAAAACCCGTCGATCTGCACGCTGGCATTGAGAGTGCACTTCTGCTGCTACAGCATCAGCTTGAGCCCGAAGACTCGGCCTTTCACATTCAGGTGGAAAAGCAGTACTGCGACTTGCCACCCATTATTTGCCATTCGCGCGAACTCAACCAGGCTTTTTTGAATTTGCTGACAAATGCGGTGGAGGCCATTTCGGCCTGTGAGCCCCCTTCTGCCTCTACGCCTCAGCTCGCAGCTTCAAGCTCCGATGCCCATGCGCTAGTTCCAGGGGCCGCGAAACCCATCGATTGGGTTCCGACGATTTGGGTGGTGACAGAGTGCTGCAGAGAGGGCGATCGCACCGTTGCCCGCGTACACATTCGCGACAACGGGCACGGCATAGAACCCACCGTGCAGGCAAAAATGTTTGACCCGTTTTACACCACCAAGCCCGTTGGGCAGGGCAAAGGCTTAGGGTTAACCCAGAGCTACCAAACGGTGGTAGAAAAACACCAGGGACAACTGACCTGCAGTTCAACCTTGGGAGAAGGAACCACATTTACGGTGGAACTGCCGATTCGACCAGAGCCACGGGCTATGCTTCGGCAGAACCGGGACGATCGCTGCTAGAGTAACGTTAGATTCACAACCTTTTTTTGCAACCATTGGTATTGCAATCACTTGTATACTGACTGCCCTTCCGTGCTGACGTTTTCATGACCCATCAGCCTTCGCAATTTTCACCTCAACCATCTGACTCCGACTACTCAGAATATCCGGAGTATCAGTCGCCTGTTGCCGAACCGCAAATGGGTACGGTGCTGCCCGATCCCGATCGCAATTTGCCCGTTCCTCGCCAGAGCCATATTATTAGCAGCATTCTGTCGCCAGCGGTGCGGTTGTGGCTGCGATCGCAGACAGAGCATGTAGAAACCCTGGATGTGTTGATTGAGGGGGGCGATCGCCAACTGTTGGCTGGGTTAGTGCCTCGGGTCACCATCGCCGCTCGCAACGTCGTGTATCAAGGTCTCTACCTAAATCAAGTGCGATTGGTAGGACGAGGCATTCAGGTAAACTTTCGACAAATTTTGCGGGGCAAACCGCTGCGGTTGGCGCAAGCCGTGACCGTACAGGGCGACGTTGCACTCACGGAAGATGATCTCAACGATTCACTTCAGTCTCCTCTGTTGGCCAATGCCATTAGCGATTTTTTGGTGAGCTTGTTGCGTGAAGGGGCTGCTCCCGAGCTAGTGGACCCCACGGCGAAAAAGCCCATCATTCTCGACAACTTTCAAGCTCGGATTGATGCAGGCCGCATCACGCTCGTTGCAGATATCATTTCGGCCACTCAGGGAACCGCAACTCCCTTTGCCATTCGCACCGGGCTGCGGGTCTATAACGGACAGGAGTTGCGCCTCGATAAGCCCGAATGGCTGCCTACACCCACGGCAAAACGTGGCTTTTCGCTGGATGACCTGGATGGGTTTCCGCTGGAGTTGGGCACCGATGTCGATATTCGAGAGCTGGTGCTTCATGATGGCGGGCTTACCTGCCGTGGCCAAATTCGAATTGTGCCTGAAGAGCCCGATCCCGATCGCTAATTGCTGTTTGAATTGCAGCGTGATCGATTAGCTCGATCGCAAACTCAATGGGCTTTCATGGCGATCGCTTACCCGACTCACAGCCGCTTACAGAGCTGTGATCAACCGCTTGGGTGAATTGAGTTGAATAGAAGTGGCGATCGCTGCTTCATCCGCAGTTTTATCCCCCATCGCTCACGATTATTGAGGACGTAGGCAATGCTGTCGAAAGGGTTTGAAATCGAGATCTACACCGGCACCTCCCAGGGGGAGATTGTTGGCTTTTCGGATCAGATTGTGAAAAACCTGGATGGCTTTGTGCGGGAGCCTGACACACGCAACGTAGAATACACGACGCCTCCGCTCTATCGGTATGAGCGTCTGTTGTGTGAGCTAGTCCGCCCACGAACTCGGCTCCGCCAATACCTGAAACAACTGGGGGATTACACCTTGATTCCGGGCAGTACGCTGGCCCTGAGTGGAAGCGATCGCTTCTATCGCTCCGATCCCGAAAATCCCTACCACAGCTACATTGAGCGCACCTATGGCACTACAGTCGTCACGGCCAGCGTTCACATCAACATTGGGATTGAAGAGCCCGAAGCCTTGATGCGGGCCTGTCGGCTGGTTCGGCTCGAAGCCCCGCTTTACCTCGCCTTAAGTGCAGCTTCTCCCTTTTTGGATGGTCAGCCAACAGGCAAACATTCTACCCGTTGGAGCGTTTTTCCCAAAACTCCGGCCCATGTGCCCCTGTTTACCAGCCATGCCCACTACATTGCGTGGACCGAAGAGCAACTCGTCAAGGGCACGATGCAAAATGTTCGCCATTTATGGAGTTCCGTCCGTCCCAATGGCGATCGCCGTCCCTATAATTTGAATCGGCTAGAGCTTCGCATTTGTGATTTAGTGTCTGATCCCATTGCCCTACTAGCCATTTGCGCATTGCTAGAAGCCCGAGTCCTGCAAATCTTGCAGGATCCAACCCTCGATCCTCTCCTCACCAGCAAGATTGCTGCCGATGCCTTGGTGGAACTGACCGATCGCAACGAAGCCGCCGCCGCCCACCATAGCCTCGATGCCGAGCTAACCCACTGGCAAACTGGCGAATCAATAACCGCTCGCACCTGGATAGAATCGCTTTTGCAGGAAGTGAGCCCTACGGTAAAACAGGCTGGGTTTGGCTGCTTTTTGCAACCAGTTAAAAAAATCTTGAGGGAAGGCAACGAAGCACAACGATGGCTTAAGCTCTATGAGCAGGGTCTCGACAGTCAAGCTGTGATAATGCAAGCCATTCGCGAAACAGAAGCTCAAGAACTTGCCCTGGCTGGTGACATTTGTGAGCCTCAAGTAGCGTAGTGAAGCCTGACCTTAGCTGACCTGTTGACAGTACCGCAGCCCAAAGCGGGTGTGATGTCCTGCCAAGAGATCCTGCAAAAAGAGCGCCCCAAACATCATTCAACTGCGTAAGTCCTGGCTGATTTAGACCTGTAGATGGGGTAGAAGGGTGGCGGAAACCGTTCTTTTGCGCACCGTTTTTGGGTTATGCGAACCAGCAGTCGTTGGTTGGCCCTCACTTCAGGGTGCAGCCCGCCTTCATCACAACAGGTCACAATCGCCCTGATGCCTCTGTTGCGGCATGGTAAGAGGTTCTGAAGGAAGCTTGACTCGTTCAGGTCATTGCTCGCTTGACATTCGGGGCATTCTGGAGATATCGCAATTGCCAAGTTCGTAGGGACACGTATTTTTTGAGGATTCTTGCTGAGCCGGGGTTCTCTCAAAATCCCATCCCAAATCAGCAAGCCTAGCGCTATTCGATACATTTGAGGAGCTTCTAAGATGATGCAAAACCCGAGTGACCGTCGCGATCGCATGAGATCGCATGAGATTGATACAGCCAATCCTCGGTTAGGCCCATTTGCAACAGGAATGTTAAGCGATCGCGCTTCACTCTCTGGTTAGGGCAAACTGAACGCATTACCTTTCTGCGCAATGAACTCCATTGCAGCGCAAATGGGTAGAAGATATGGGTATGGATGAGCAGTTAGCGGAACATCAGGTGCTGGCGTGCAGAATTGACGCTCTGCAACAGCAGCTGCACGCGCTTGTGCGACATGCCGAAGCGATCGTTCCCTACTCCAACCAAACCTCGGCTTTATACCAGGCACTGGCGGAGGCAACGCTACAACTCAGTCGCCTCAGCTCCCTCGACGGTTCCCCATCTCCTCACAACTGCGAAAGCACTCACATTTCAGAGGCAACCGAGCGACATCCACCCTTCCCTGATTTGTTGAGCGATCGCACCCAGCTCGGACAAACCATCCTGTCCAGCATTACTCAGGGCATCATCGTATACGATCGCCAGTTTTGCTGCCGCCTGTGGAACAGCTTTATGGAGCAGATGCTGGGCATTCCTGCAAACGAAGTGCTGGGCAAAACGCTGCAAGATCGATTCCCCTTTTTGTACGACGAAACCGGCGAAGAAATCCTCAATCGCGTTCTTGCAGGCGAAACCATTCACGCCGCCGATCGCGCTTTTCACCTGCCCGAAACTCAAAAGGCTGGCTGGTTGGGCCTTCAGTTCAATCCGCTGCGCGACGCCGCCAACACCATCGTTGGCATGCTTGTCATTGTTAGCGATACCACTGGGCGCAAGCATCTTGAAGATCGATTACGCCAGTGGGCCAAGCGCGAACAAGCGCTCAACCGCGTGATTCAAATGATTCGAGAGCCACTGGAACTGAACACCATCTTTTCCCGTGCGACGCAGGAAATTTCATCCCTGCTGCAAGTTGATCAAGTCATGATCTTTCAGCGGTTGCCCTTACAAGAGCGCTGGCAAGGCATGGCCGACTATCGCCGCAAGCCAGGGCTGCGCAGCATTTTGGGGGTCGAAATCCGTGATTGCCACAGTCCCATGGCTGAGCAGTTGCAACAAGGCAATACCTATGCCCTTACCGATGTAGACGCCGTAGACCATAATGAAATTTGTGCCTTCTTAAAGCGCTATTCTGGGGCATGGCTGATGATTCCCCTATGGGTGGATGATGGGCTGTGGGGTATTTTAGGACTGCGCCATGCCGGGCGGCCCTATCTTTGGCAATCGACCGAGATAGAACTAGGTTCCATTTTGGCAAACCAGCTGGCGATCGCCATCCAGCGATCGGAGCTATATGCCCAGGTACAGCATCTCAACATCAACCTGGAGCGCCAAGTGCGAGCCAGAACCGCCGAACTACAGCTTGCCTACGACTTTGAAGCAACTCTCAAGCGCATTACCGATCGAGTGCGCGACAGCCTGGATGAGCACCAAATTTTGCAAACGGCGGTGCAGGAACTGGCGTTAGGAATGGGCGTACTGTGCTGCAATGCGGCCCTGTTTGATCTAGAACGAGACATTTCTACCATTTGCTACGAGTACACCACAGAGCTGGCTCCGTCAAAGGGGCGGGTCTCGTCTATGTCGGCCTTTCCCGAAATTTACGCGCCGCTGATGCGAGGAGAGTATTTTCAGTTTTGCTCTACGCTGTACCATCCCCAGCGCGATCGCGTCGCCATGCTGGTCTGTCCTATTCGCGATGACCAGGGGGTGATGGGCGATTTGTGGCTCATTAGCCCCAGCTTCCATGCATTCAACCATCAAGATATTCGGTTAGTGCAACAAGTGGCCAACCAATGTGCGATCGCGCTACGGCAGGCTCGTCTCTACGAGGCAGCCCAAGCCCAAGTGCAGGAACTCGCGCGCCTCAACCAGCTCAAAGACGACTTTTTGAGTACGGTGTCGCACGAGCTACGCACCCCCATGTCCAATATTAAAATTGCAACTCAAATGCTGGAAATGGCCTTCGAACAACTGCAAACCAGTACCCAGTTGCCAGCCATTCGCCTCGATATCAAGCGGTATCTACGAATTTTGCGAGATGAGGGCCAGCGCGAAATTACGCTGATTAACGATCTGCTGGATCTCTCGCGGCTGGATGCGGATGTGGAGCCGCTATGGCTAACCTCGCTTCAGCTCAGCGATTGGATTCCAGCGATCGCCGAAGTCTTTGGCGATCGCCTACAAAGCCGCCAACAGCAGCTTCATTTGGTGGTGCCCCCGGTTCTCCCCCTGCTCACCACCGATCTCTCCTATTTGGAACGCATCCTGAGCGAACTGCTGACCAATGCCAGCAAATACACTCCTAGCCAGGGCGATATTACTATTGCGGCTCATGCGTTACCCTCAGGCATCGAAATTCGGATTAGCAATACCGGCAGCGAAGTGCCTGCCACCGAGCGCGATCGCATTTTTGAAAAGTTCTACCGCATTCCCAGCAGCGATCCCTGGAAACATGAGGGCACTGGCCTGGGGTTGGCTCTGGTGAAAAAAATGGTAGAGCAACTTCAGGGTCGCATTTGGGTGGAAAGTAGCCCCGGAGAAACTACGTTTGTCGTACAGTTGCCCCAACAGGCTAGCCCCACCGAGGGCGATCGCCCACCGCACCCCTCCTCCTAACCAATTGTCACGTCCAAAATCATCATGAGCACAAAGCCCACCATCACCCCCGCAGTAGCCGCTTTTTCGTAACCCAGGCGATGCGATTCAGGAATAATTTCATCGCTGATCACAAACAACATTGCTCCAGCGGCAAACCCCATGGCAATCGGCAAAATCGGGCGAAACAGCGATACAGCAACCGATCCCAACACGCCGCCAATCGGCTCCACCAACCCCGTTACTAAGCTAATCAAAAAAGCATCGCGTTTGCTGTACTTTTCGGCCCGCAGCGACAGCGCCACTACCAGACCTTCGGGCATATTTTGCAGGCCGATTCCTGCCGCTAACGATACAGCATTACCAATATCATCCCCCCCAAACCCAACGCCAACGGCCAGCCCTTCAGGAAAGTTGTGAATGGCGATCGCCATGATGAATAGCCAAACCTGCTTTAGCCTTGCCGTATGCTGGCCCTCGCGTCCCTTGAAAAAATGCTCATGGGGAAAGTAGCGATGGCTCAACCACAAAAACACGCCACCCAACATAATGCCGAGCGACACCAAAAACGCCGCCGCTACATTGCCACCACCCTGCTCTGTCACGGCATCTAGCCCTGGAATGACGAGCGAAAAGGCCGTCGCGGCCAGCATCACTCCCGCTCCAAACCCCAACATCACTCCTTGTGAGTTGGGCGAAATTCGATTGACCAGGAAGATGGGTAATGCGCCTAAGCCGGTTCCCAAACCAGCAATGGTGCTGCCAATCAGCCCTAACCATACGGACGGAATGTTACTCACCATGCACTATTGAGGGGGAATAGGTGCGTCCTCGCCATTGGGTGGGGGTACGCACCGAGGATAGAAAAATGCGCCACACCGCTGCAACATCGGCCAGTGGCGATAACCAAAATGCCCAAAAGCCAGATCTTGTCCCCACATGATAGGACGGCAGAATGGCAATCAACAGCGCAAATCGGATCAGAATCAGCCCACCATTGGTTGCCGTAGCAGCATATACAACCGGGTTATGATACCCCAACCCCAGCGCGATCGCCCCCAAAATTGTCATAAGCCAGGGCAACGCTTGCACCGCCAACAGGTACCCAAAATCGCCCCAGGTCTGCGCCGGGGTGCACGCATCCTTCAGATCGAGCGATCGCCCCCACTCTTTCCACACTTCAGCTGCGCCCTCATACATCCGCACCGACAACAAACGTGAGCCATCCAAAAAGCCAACTTTTGCCCCCTGGCTTGCGGCACATCGCGCCAAGGTGACATCGTCACAAAAGGAGCGCCGTGCTAGGGAATATCCACCCAAATCCACCAGCAGCGATCGCCGAATCAACATACACTGCCCATTGGCCATGACACGCTCCGGTTGGTCAGAGGCAATTCCGGCAGGGCCAAACCGAAACAGCAGCGTCATCAGCAGAGCGGGTTGCAGCCACCATTCTGCCGCGCCCTTTAGCATGAAGCGAGGAGCCAGAGTAATCAGGTCATACCCCTCTTGCTCAGCCGTATGCAGCAGGCTAGCAATCAGCCCCGGCTGAGGATGGGTATCGGCATCAATGCCAAGTACCCATTGGCCAGCCTCGGCGCTGTGGCAGAAGCCGTAGTGTAGCGCCCAGGGCCGCCCCACCCAGCCCGCAGGGAGGGGATCATCGGTCAGCACCCGAAAGCGTGGATCTGTGGGCTGCATCGCCTTCACCACATCTGCGGTTCCATCGGTCGAGTTGCTATCCACCACCAGGACTTCGCGCAACTCACTACCCTGGCGAGTTAAGCCATCCAAGCAGGGCTGAATGCGATGAGCTTCGTTTAATGTGGGCACAACCACGCTCACCGAGCCAAGGTGCTGCGGCTTGGCATACTTGGGCCGCAACGGAGCCATACGCGTTGGGCCTTGCATCAGTCGGGCTAGCCAAAGCGCGATCGCTGGAATCTGCCCAACAAAAAGCACCAGCGCGATCGCACTCAGCCATAATTCCACAGAAACACTGGTCACGGTAAACAAACCTGGCGATAGTTGGCATGATAGGGCAAATCAAAACCTGAAGGAGAGGGACCACTGCCCTCTTCAGGCAGATTAGGCGATTTTGTACAGAAACGCCCATACAAAATCGCCCAATCATTTACAAGTTCAGACATGCACAAGTTCAGAAGCGTGAAGCGCTGCCTAGCGCGCAGTCACTTTTGCGGCTTAGGGTCAATCGCTACAGAACTCAGCCCAAACCATCGTGGTGACGCTGCATGAGGGCCTACATCGAAGCAGAAGTCGGCAATGGTGCCTCAAGAACCGTCTCGGACGAGATTTGAGGCGGCGCGACAGGGGTTTGAGCGGCCCACCAGCACACCACTGCCGGAAATACTCCCGTCACCATACCCAGCAGAACGGGCACCCAAAACCCAGCCCCCAAGCTCATCACCGTAGCAAATACGATATTGCCGAGGTAAACCACAATGGGCAAGTTCAGCTGAGATCCGCGCACCACAGGCACCCGACGACGCCAAAACCCAGCGGCGATCGCCATAAATACAACCCCTGTTCCAAACCATCCGGCAAAGTTTTGATACGGCATCCCAAAGAAAGCACCCGGCTCGTGCCAGTACCAAAAGGGCATGGCAGTTTGGCTCATGGCCGGGTCTAGCACAAAGTCCCACGAGGTGAGCAGCACCGCACCCAGGGCGATCGCCCCCAAATTTTGCCCCAACGTGAGCGCTTGGCCACCTCGGCGCAATCCCTCACGGGCTAGCACAAAGGAGCACAACCCCAAGTAAAACCACGACAGGGGAATTGTGAAGGGCACCAATCCCGCAATTTTGTAGCCTAACCCGCTGAGGTAAGAATAATTTCCAAAGGGAAAGCCCGTGCTGGTACCCAACAGCTCACTCGTGAGTGAGATGGCGATCGCCGCAACCGCAAAGCTGATCAATCCGGCCAGGCCCAAGGTGCGATAGGCATACATCGCCACAGCGATCGCCCCAAACAGGATATAGACAACACCGCCGCCCGCCATACTCCAGGCGAACATTGTTTGCCCACCAGGCACATGCGCCAAAAATTCTGGATGGGGCATGACCAACAATAGCCCTGCCAACCCAAAGGCCATAGCGACTAAATGCCCAATCACACACGCCTGTTCAATTTTTGCCAATCGACTCATAACCAGCCCGCCACTCAAAATTTAGGACTATCTATCTACCTATCCTTGCGACCTAAATCGCAATCTCCTAACCGGAGATGATTGGTCATTGTGCCAACCATACCGCCTGCCTGCCAGGAAATCTCCTCTGCGAAGCCAACTCTCAAGTCTATTTGGAGTCTAACGGTGGATACGGCTGTCTCCTAGAGAAACGCTTCCTAAGCCGACACACTGCTCTTCCTACAACTGGACTCTCAACAAAACAGCTTGGAACATCCTTCAATCATCCGAAAGACAGATAGGTTCGCTTAATAAAACTTCAACCAATCGTGTCTGCATCCTATCTCAGACTGATAAGGTTTGTAAATTGAGGGTACGTTGCCGATTTAGATCTCCTTTCAGGGTTGCAGAGAACGCCATCCCCTGTTTCTATTAAGTTGCTTACCCCTTGCAATCGGAGCGATCAATTCCGATGGGGTCGCATAGAACTGAAAGGCTGGCCACATCTGACGAGCCTGGTTGCGATGTTGAGCACCGAATTATCTCATTTATGCTGGAGTTGCCGTGGTTGTTGGAACACTTGTCACAGGGCTGAGCGTGCTGATCCTGGCAGGCCTCGGCGCTGTTGAGTATCAATATCGTCGTCGCCCCGGAAATGCACTACAGCTAACCGCCGGAACTTGGAATTTAGAAACTTACGAACCACAGCACTATCGGTTGGTGGGCGAGCTTGAGCTGCAAAACAAGACGCAGCGGCTAGAAATTATGGTGCCTGAGATTTCCGCAGAGGTCACGCTGCTGTCGAAGGATAGTTTGGAAGACATTACGCACCACATTCAAATTACGCCTCGCCATGCCGATGCACCCGCTCGCCCTGATGGATATTGGTTTGGCTACATTGTCAAGGTGGGCAAAAAGACCAATTTGGAGCTTGCACTCGACATCTATGGCAGAGAATTAGCTGGGTTGCAAGCTGCATGGGTGCGAATTACCTACATGACCTACGGCCCCGAAGGCCGAGTTCCAAAGACCCGGCATGTCGTTGTGCCTCTGCGGTTTCCCTCGGCGGAGGATTCTAACCGTTGGAGACCGACTCCAAATGCGGATCTCTTGCCGGTAAAGACTCACTTGCTCACCCATTTGGATACCCCCGCTGGGGTGGTCAAGCGCTACGTGGCCCCCCATGCTCAACCAGGAGATATTGTGGCGATCGCTGAAACCCCAGTCGCCATTATGCAAGAGCGGTTCCGCCACCCATCGGAGGTGAAACCAGGCTGGCTGGCCAAGCGCATTTGCTACTACTTTTTGCCCACCTCTAGCTTGGCTACCGCCTGCGGCATGCAAACGTTGGTGGACTTAGTTGGTCCATGGCGCGTGTTGGGAGCATTTGTGGCTGGGGCATTTGCCAAAAAGTTTTTGGGACAACCTGGCATGTTCTATCAGCTGGCGGGAGAACAAGCTCGACTGATTGATGATGTGACCGGAACTTTACCTCCCTACGATCAGTTCATTGTGCTGGGGCCAGACGATCCGCAACGGGTGGTGGATGAGATCAAACGTGAGACGGGTATTTCGGCGGCGATTGTGGATGTGAACGATTTGCGAGCCGTCAAGGTATTGGCGGCTACAGCCGATGTCTCTCCAGATTTGCTGCAACAGGCTCTGATTTCTAACCCTGCGGGCAATGCTGACGAGCAAACCCCCGTGGTGTTAATTCGTCCAACGGCCACAACGGCGCGATCGCCACAAAGCACGGCTCAGCCCATTCCGTCTCCCTAGCCTCCAACTCAGCGGTAATGTCTAGACCTGTGGATGATGGGTGAAACACTACCAACTCAACTTCCCTAGGGTTGGTAGCTAGCCAGCATGGACTCTATCGCTGTTCTAGCTGTCTCCCAATATCTTCATAGTTTTAACCAATAGAACGACAGAATCATGGCAGAGATTGGGCTAGATTGGTAGGATATGTCTGGTACTGCGCAGACGATACTGAGCCTAGCTGGCTACCCCGTAGCCAAACCATCATGACTTCTACTTCTCCCGACACGTCAGAGCTCCACATTCGCCCTTATCTACGTCGTGATTTGGAGCAAATTGAGCAACTGCTGTTGCAAGCGGCAAGAGCAGAAGAATCCGATGGACAGGCCCATCCCCTTCGCCATGTCCGCCGTTGGTATGGCCTGGTAAAGGGTTTAAGCTGGTTTCCCAACCCGCTCCAGCACATGTTTTGCACCTATGTCGCCGAAAAAGGCGATCGCATCCGTGGAGCCATTCAGGTTTCGCCATTCAACCGTACGGGCAGTACATGGCGCATCGATCGCATTGTGCTGGGGTCGCCCGAATCTGCCGCCAATGGGCAAGCGTTGCCAGTCGATTTAGGCTCTCACCTCATTCGCTACTGTCTGCAGCATGTTTTGGAAGCGCGCACGTGGCTCATTGAGCTTAACGTCAACGACAGCAAACTCATTAGCCTATCCCGGCAAAATGGGTTTCAGCCACTCGCCCAAATGACCTACTGGTCAATTTCGGCAGAAGCCTTAAAGCATTTAGCCAGCGATGAGCCCGACCTGCCGAATCTACTGCCTGTGCGTAACTCAGATGCAGTGCTGCTACACCAGTTGGATACCTTCTCCATGCCTCCAACGGTGCGTCAGGTCTTCGATCGCTCGGTTCCCGATTTTCGGGTTGGCATGACCACCTCATTTGCCAAGGGTGTCAAGCACTGGTTTGAGCGTACCGAAGTGGTGCGAGGCTATATCTTCGAGCCTCAGCGCAAAGCAGCCATTGGCCACTTTCACCTTCAGCTCTGCCGCAACGGCTCCGAGCCCCATACAGCGGATCTGACCGTGCATCCAGAGTACACCTGGCTATATCCTGAGCTGGTGTGCCAGATGGCTCGCGCCGCGCAAGCCTATCCTGACCAAGCTCTGCATGTGACCTCGACAGATTATCAGCCAGAGCGTGAAGAATACCTCAACAGCATGGGGGCAGAACCCATCGAGCACAGCCTGTTGCTCTCTCGCTCAGTCTGGCACAAGGTACGGGAAACTCGTCCGCTCGAAGGGTTACAACTTACCGAAATGCTGCAAGGCTTGCAAACCAACCGCAAGCCTGTGCCCAGCCGCTTTTCCATGATTGATCCACTGCGCATGTCGCCATTCCAGAGTAAAACCGACGCTCAGCCAGGCGAAGGAAGTTCTGGATCGCGCCCAGGTCCGCGGCTGAACGCTGACGAAGCCCGCCAAAAGCCAGCGGGCTCGCCTCCCGATGCAGAACCAACGGTCTAATATCAGCGATCAGCACGAGTTAGGCATGGTTTCGGTTTTGGGGTTGGATATAGGCAGAAAGCGGATTGGGGTTGCGGGCTGCGATGGCACGGGCCTGATTGCAACCGGGCTAATGACAATTGAGCGCGGCTCGTTTGAGCAGGATGTGGCTCAGCTGCGGAAGCTGGTAGCGGCGAGGCAGGTGCAATTGCTGGTAATTGGCATGCCCTACAACGCGGATGGGGGACTTGGAGCCCAGGCCAAACAAACCCAAAAGCTGGCCAAGCGCCTATCGACTGCGCTGGATCTGCCTGTGGAATATTTGGATGAGCGGCTGACCTCCTTTCAAGCGGAGCAAATGATGATTGAGGAAGGACAATCGCCCTCTCGGCAAAAGGCCGTGATTGATCGCAAGGCTGCTGCTCTGATTTTGCAAGAGTGGCTAGATACTCGACGCCAGCAAGAAAAATCTTGTCAGTTAGAGCGATCGCACAGCTGACAAAGCTCCCGAACGGGGCAGGAATGCTGTAAATTTTTGTATGCGGCCTTGGCCTTCTGTTTCGTGCCCTCTGCGTTGCAAGGTAGTCAAAGGTCTAAATGCTGGGTTTCTACCGGATGAGTCATCCAGCCTTGAAGCCCTTACCTCCATCCAAGGGTGCTTCGCTTCTGGGGTGAGTCGTTCGCTTTTATTTCTAAAAGACGATACAGACTTTGTCTAGTATGACTAGTCTTAGTTATACTCATAGGTTTGTAGCCATTCGGCTCGATCTGCCCCTGTTGTATTTGCATAAGATGTACTGGCATCGGCAGTGCTGTTCATTAGGTTAAGCGCATGACCAAAGCAGGAAAAGGAAGAGATTTTTCAGACATGAACGATATGGGAATGGGTGAGGAAGCCCCAACAGTAACCCTAACCGATGAACAGGGGCGATCGCTGCTCTGCTATGTTGAGCATGCCCTCGAAGTGGACGGCACTGAATATATGCTGCTGTTGCCAGTGGATTCTCCCATTGAGATTTTTGCTTGGGCAGTAGATGACGAAGACGAAGAAGTGGAAACCTTGGTTGACCTGGCCGACGATGAGGTTGACTCGGTGTTTGAAACAGCAAAGGCCGTACTAGCTGAGCAAGACCTAACCCTCAAGCGCACTGCGTTCACCCTCACCGCAGCAGGAGACCTGCCCGAAATTGATGAAGAAGAGGTGATCACACTTGACCTTTCTGAAGAAGAAGATGGCGCTGAGTCGGAACAATTCCAGCGGATCACGTTCTTCTATCACGAAGAGCAAGCTTACGATATTTGCACCCCGCTCGACCCGCTACTGTTCTTTGCTCGTCGCAATGCTCAGGGTGGAGCCGATTTGCTCTCTCCTGAGGAATTTATGGCTGTGCGATCGCAGCTTGAGGAGCAATTATTCGACGCATTGGACGAATAGGCGGCTTGCAACGATACTTGAGTAGCTGTCGCGCATCATTACGAGATCTCCCCCATCAACTATGACTGCAAAACAAAGACTCTCAAAATGGTTCTTCTACCTGTTGTTGCTGCCCCTCGTGATTGGGGTGTTTGGTTGGCAGGGCTGGCGGTGGTGGAGTTGGGCTAGTGCCCCCGTTGCGGCGGCTCCGGCTCCAAGTAACACCCCTACAGAAACCGAACCGCCGGGTGCGATCGGGACTGACTCCTCTGCTTCCGACTCAACCATTCAGGTTGCAATTCCTGAGGGCAGCACAGCCGATGAAATTGGAGCAATCCTGGAATCTGCAGGGTTAATTCGCTCTGACCGCGCATGGGATGTGTGGACTCGCTGGCAGTCTTTGCAACAGCGGAACGGCAGCTACCAAGCTGGTACTTACGAAATTTCGCCCAGCGAATCTCTTCCAGAAATTGCCAATCGCATTTGGTCGGGCGATGTGGTGGAAATGAGCTTTACCATCCCCGAAGGATGGACGCTCAAGCAAATGGGAGATTATTTCGAGGAAGAAGGGTTCTTTACAGCGGAGGAGTTTTTGGCAGCGGCGAATACCGTTCCGCGCGATCGCTTTCCCTGGCTTCCAGAAAATATTCCGATGCTAGAGGGGTTTCTATTTCCCGATACGTATCAAGTATCGGGTGAAATCTCTCCACAGGCGATCGTTGATCAAATGCTGCTTCAGTTTGAGCAAGTGGCTTTGCCGGTCTACCAGCAAAATCAGGATCAGTCTCCCTACTCCCTACTGGAATGGGTAACATTGGCCAGCATTGTGGAAAAAGAGGCTGTTGTCGATGAAGAGCGCCCCACCATTGCTTCAGTATTTGCTAAGCGGCTAGAAATGGGTATGCCCTTGGGAGCAGACCCAACCGTTGAGTACGGTTTAGGCGTGCGCCAAACGGTAGATAAACCTCTAACCTATGCCCAGGTGGAAACCCCAACCCCTTACAATACCTACATCAACCCGGGTTTGACGCCAACGCCAATTGCCGCACCGGGAATTGCCAGCCTAGAGGTATCTATCAATCCCGACGATACGGATTACCTTTACTTTATGGCACGCTACGACGGTACTCACATCTTTAGCCGCACGCTAGCCGAGCACGAATCGGCCAAGCGACGTGTTGATGCTGACCTCTCGAATCAGCAGGGAGCGGCAAACTCGCAAAACTAAACACATACACATCAGCAAATTATGTCCTGGGGAAAATTGTTACAGCCGGATTTAGTCTTGGGTGGCCCGATTCTGAGCCTATCTCCGGAGCTCGTTCAACAACATGGTCTCGCAGGGTTGATTTTGGATGTTGATGAGACGTTAGTTCCGATGTCGATCAGCCAAGCGTCGGAAGAATTGAAGGGATGGGTGGAGGAGATTCGCCCGATCGCCTCGATTTGGTTGGTTAGCAACAATCTCAGTCGTACGCGCATTAGCTCAATTGCCAATGCCCTACAGTTGCCGTATTTACTAGGGGCTCGCAAACCGTCTCGCAAGAAACTGCGGGAAGCCGCCAGTTCCATGAATTTGCCGATTGAACACATTGCGATGGTGGGCGATCGCCTGTTTACCGATGTGTTGGCAGGCAATCGACTGGGCATGTTTACCATTTTGGTAGAGCCGATGGTCAATCCTAACCAACTCAACCGTAAATATCCCGTGCGATCGCTCGAAGTGCGCATCTCCAAAGCTTTGGGGGCCTCACTCGCTCCCTTTCAAAGCGTGGATACAGACTCACTCTCTTAAACGTCGCGAGATTAGCTGACGAGTATGCCAAGGATGCAGTGGGGGCGATCGCCCCCACTGCATCCTGTATCTAAAAATGAATGTATCGAAATGCAACAAAGCCGTTATATTCCTTGCTCTTTCGAAATCTAAAGAAAAAATTAAAAACATTTGGCATCCGTAAATTTCCTGGCATCCTTGTAAGTGTTAGATGGGGTCACCCAATATAAAGACCCTAGCTCATAAATCCCGGTGAATTACTCGCGAAGCGTCAACCTTTACTTATATAGGGTTGGCGCTTTCGCATTGAGGTATGTTGGAGTGTGGCACGTTTCTGTTCTGCTACATCTTTGCTAAAGTCGCGCATGAAGCCGCAAACTATTGTTGTCAAAATTGGAACATCGAGTCTGACCAATCCCCAAACGGGGTACCTCGCCCTATCGACGATTGCAGCCTTAGTCGAAGCTCTGTGTGGGCTACGCCGCCAGGGGCATGATGTGGTTTTGGTGTCATCTGGAGCGGTCGGCATTGGCTGTGCCCGCTTAGGCATTAAGGAGCGGCCTCGGACAATCGCGATGAAACAAGCCGTAGCAGCGGTGGGGCAAGGTCGGCTCATGCGCGTTTACGACGACTTTTTTACGTCGCTGAACCAGCCAATTGCCCAGGTATTGATTACGCGCAGCGACTTGGTGCAGCGCAGTCGCTATGTCAATGCCTATCGCACATTTCGCCAACTGTTAAAGCTGGGCGTGGTTCCCATCGTCAACGAAAATGACACGCTGGCTGTGGAAGAGCTGAAGTTTGGCGATAACGATACCCTATCCGCCCAGGTTGCCAGTTTAGTAGAGGCCGATTGGCTGTTTTTGCTGACGGATGTGGATCGCCTCTATTCTGCCGACCCGCGCTACGATCCCACCGCCCAACCCATTAACTTGGTAGATGATATTGATAAGCTAACGGCGCTGAATGTGGATGTGGGCGATCGCGGAACCAGTTGGGGCACGGGGGGCATGGTCACCAAAATTGCAGCGGCTCGCATTGCCACCGTCGCTGGAGTTCGCACAGTAATTACCGAAGGGCGATCGCCCCAAAATATTGAAAAAGCCCTGATGGGCGAACCGATTGGCACTCAATTTGCTCCCGAGGTCGAACCTCAAAATGCACGTAAACGATGGATTGCCCACGGTCTACTTCCCGCTGGCAAACTCTATCTTGACTCAGGAGCCGTGGCCGCCATTCGAGATGCCGGAAAGTCGCTCTTAGCCGCAGGAATTAAAGAGGTTGAGGGTGAATTTCAAAGTCGCGATGCCGTGCAAATTTGCGACCAGCATGGCAATGAAATTGCCCGAGGCATTGTGAACTACAACAGCACCGAACTGCAACAAATTCGGGGACACCATTCCGAGGCAATTCCCCAAATTTTGGGCTACGAAGGCGAGGCCACCGTTGTACATCGAGATAATCTAGTGTTGGTATAGCGCATCACTTTTGGGCACAAATGGGCGATCGCATACCCCAATCTCTAACAAAAGGAAGATTTTATTCAAGCTTCACGAGCAAATTGGTCCTCGGATCCCTCTCTTTTTTCAGAGGTTTCTGAAAAAAGAGAGCGGTATTCTTCTCAAAGAAGTCACAGATCGACGAACTGTGGTTGAACGAGAGTTCACCTCGCACTCGCACTCGACTGTACTTAGCCCGTCGGCGACTCATCTGTTCTCCATCCCTTCACCTCATCACGAGGAAAAAAATGCGCAAGTTCATGAGTCTATGTGTTCTGCTCAGCGTCACAGCACTCTTAGGCGCCTGCGGCCCCCAGCCTACTGATGCTCCACCACCCGCAGAAGCCCCTGCAGAGTAGCCCCCCGCACAGTAGAGCTACTCCCGCTACAACCCATCTGCTACATACACTTTTGAGAGATATGGGGACACACGCTACTCATATCTCTCAAAAGTGTATTTTCCAAAAGCATACTGGCGAACCTATGGCAGGGAAGCGAACACCTTACCAACTCCCATCTCAGACCGAAATTCTACGCTTCTCAACTCCTGCCAAAGGATAGTTGACACAAAAACGACACAAAAACGACACAGAAGAACGCTATTTCAAATTTTATATTTCTCACAGTTCAAGCGACTGCCATCGTTTAACCACACAAGTCTTTCCTGACTAGGCGGCACATACCAATCGGATACGAGAATAGATGATTTTGAGAGCACTATTGAAGTAGAAATAGTAGGGTTTAAAACTAGATAACTTACAGAGTTCTTACTTTACGCGTTTATAATTCCAGGTATGTGCTTGAATAGATAGAGCTTCGGCAAATTTTTAACAGCGCCTTTCAATCATTTTTCCCAGAGAAGCAAGTTAGATTCAATCTATAAAATCCATAATTTACTCAAATTCCAGACTATCTCAAGCTTAAAATTGAGATCGTTTTTCTTGCTTTGGAATTAAATCAAAGGATATTTTTATCATTCTCCGAGTTTTTGCATAAAAACATAAAACAGTTGACAATCTTCTCATGAAAAGAAGATTATATTTGTTAGTCTATTGGGTCTTTGTTATAGACTCAGTAAGCAATTTACGATGAAGCTTGCGTTCAAAGTTTGCTTCAATTTGTACAAGGAGACCTCTTATGAAGAAAACCATCGGTTTGTTGTTGGCTTTGGGTTTGGTTACCGTGTTGGGTGCTTGTGCAGGTGGTGGCGGTGAAGCACCTCCGGCTGAAGCTCCTGCTGAGTCTCCCGCTGCTTCTCCTTCGCCTTAATTTTGATGATTCTCCAGAATATAGATTCTGCTCATGAATTTAGAGTCTGGGGTCCATTTTCTTTGATGGCTTCCTAGCATTCATTCATCTGTAGGCTAGTTTCTACAAGCGATTGCTATCGTGTTGACGTTTGCTATTAAAGCATTTGATCTTGAGCGATCGCCTGAGACACGATTGAATTTTGTGCTTGGGAAATTAGCCTACTCACTTTTTTTCCATTTCATCTCTATTCATGTTATTACTGCAGTTCAGCACCTCGCATTACTGTCGAAAAGTTAGGCTAGCGCTGAATTATAAAAACGCTGAATTTCAGATTGAAAATTTAACTCCTGGACTACATATTCCAAAGATCAAAGCACTAGCGGGCACAACTACGGTGCCTGTTTTGTTATTGAATCATTCAAAGTCTTCCAAGGCGATCGCAGACTCGACCCACATCTTTGAGTATTTGGAACAAACCTTTCCAGATCCACCTTTATTTCCAGCAACCGACTTGCTCAAGCATGAAGTCAAAATGCTAGAAGATTGGCTAGATGAAAGCATCGGTGTCGCAACCCGATTTGTGTATTACGACTACCGAGCCAAAGAGGGCAAAGCGATCGATCCCTCCTTCACCAGCCAAGTCATTATTCAAGTTGTGCGCCGACAATACGGCATGACAGAAGCGCGAGTTCGTTTGGCAAAAGAGCGCTTAGCCGATGCCTTGGTATTTTTGCAGGAACGTTGGTCTGATCGGTATTTAGTCGGCGATCGCCCTTCGGTAGCTGATCTGACTGCGGCTGCATTACTTAGCCCACTTGCCCTGTTGCCCCACTACCGCACCGAGCACCCCTGGTTGTTTGAGCGTATTCGCGATATTCATCATCTATGTGGCGAACCGTTACCCCCTGGGCTTGCTGACAAGGCATGATAGAAGCAGCACGCAGGAGAAATTGCAGTGAACGACTGGCTTTTCACTCAGAGCCGATGGCTGTTGTGGCAGCAAGCAGCGCTAGCGGGATTGAGCAGCTTGGCGGCCCTAGGTGCGATCGCCCCCAGCCACGCATTGCCCCCTCCAGAAGACATCCCCGAAGAGGTTCTGCGAACTCAAATTATTTTGGAAGGGCGATCGCCAATTGATGGGGAGGCTCTTACCGCTCAGGAGTATGCTGAGCAGCAGGCAGCCATTCAGGTCGTCCTCAATGCCCCAGGAGAACTCTCACCTGAGGTGCGTGAGGTCATTTTTCTGTTGTCTTTGCGCAAGGGTTTACGCATTTTCTTTCCCTTTATCCCTTAAGTTCAGGCTTAGAGAACGTCTGAAAAGTGCCTCAAGCTTCGGGTATTGTCCCACCATTGGTTATTCTCCCCTCCCAAACTTGCGAAGGGAAAGGGTTTGCATCTCCCCTGCTCCCAAAACTGGGAGCAGGGGATAGGGGATGTAGCGCTTTGCGCTTCCCAAAGGGTGACTATTTTTTGACTTCCTAGACATCCTCTTAGCCATCTTTGGCAGAGTCCTAGAGGTTTGAGGTTGTTGGCTGCCCGCAATACCTCTAGGGCCAATCATCTCAACTATCTACGGATGGGGCTTAGTTCTCAACCCCATTTGCACCTTCCATAGGCCAGCATATACCCCGTCTGCAGCAAGCAAGTCTTCGTGGCGACCCTGCTCAATCAGCCTGCCGTACTCCATGACGTAAATGCGATCGGCATTACGAATCGTGGATAGTCGATGGGCGATCGCAATGGTAGTGCGGTTTTGGGTAATGCGCTCCAGCGATCGCTGAATCGCCGCTTCCGTCTCGTTGTCCACGGCAGAAGTAGCCTCATCCAGAATGAGGATCGGTGGATTTTTGAGGACAGCACGGGCGATCGCCAGGCGCTGCCGTTGCCCACCTGATAGTTTTTGGCCTCGCTCGCCCACCACCGTATCGTATCCATCGGGCAGCTGCTCAATAAACTCATGAGCCTCAGCAATTTTTGCGGCTTCCACCACTTCCTTAAACGTGGCATCGGGGGTGCCGTAGGTAATGTTTTCCCACACCGTACCGTGGAACAGAAACACATCCTGGCTCACCAAGCCAATTGCTCGCCGCAAATCCCGCAGCTGAATCTCGCGAATATCTTGCCCATCCAGCGTGATGCGCCCTTCAGAAACCTCATACAGTCGCAGCAGCAGTTTCACCAATGTACTTTTGCCAGATCCGGTGGAGCCAACAATCGCAATTGTTTTTCCGGCAGGAATATGCAGCGACAAGTCATGAATTACCGATTGGCGATCGCGGTAAGCAAAGCGAATATTCTGAAGATCGATTTCGCCACTTACCCGATTCGCAGGCAACGGAGCGCGACCAGAGTGAATCGTGAGCGGCGTATTCAACACATCCAGCACACGGTTGGTAGAAGCCATCGCCCGCTGATACTGATCCAATGTTTCGCCCAACCGAGTCAACGGCCATAGCAATCGCTGAATCAAATACACCAGCACACTGTAGTTACCCACGGATAGAGTGCCGTTGACTACCGCCAACCCACCCAGAAATAGCGTCGCAACAAATCCCAACAAAATCAAAATGCGGATAAGCGGCACAAACGCAGCACTTAGCGCGATCGCCCGTTCATTGCTGCGGCTATAGGCCTGACTTTCATGCCGAATTCTCTCAATCTCATAAGCTTCGGTGGCAAAGCTTTTAATCGTCATAATGCCGCCAAAGTTATTCGACAAGCGGCCATTCAGCAAACTGGCCTTTTCTCGCACATCGGCATAACGCGGAGCCAACAGTTTTTGAAATGCCACCGATCCCCACAAAATAAACGGCATGGGCAACATGGCCAACCACGCCACACCAGGTGCTAGATAGAAGAAAATGCCACCAATGAGCACAACCGTAGCAGCAACTTGCAGCACCTCATTCGCGCCAAAGTCTAAAAAGCGCTCCAGTTGGTTAATGTCATCATTCAAAATCGACATCAACCGCCCCGTGCTTTGGCTCTCAAAATATTCCATTTCCAGCTCTTGAATATGGCTGTAGGCATCAAGCCGGAGGTCGTGCTGCACACGCTGCGCCAAGCTGCGCCACAACCGCGCATAGGCATATTCAAACAAAGACTCTAAACTCCAAATCACCATGCTCGCGGCGATGATGACCCCAAGCTGCTGCGTCACACCTTCAATACCAAATTGTGCTAGCCAAGAGTTTTCCTGCTGCACAACTACATCCACAGCCGCACCAATCAACAAAGGTGGAGCCAGGTCAAAAATCTTATTCAAAATAGAGCAGGTAATTGCCTGCCACATTTGCACGCGATACACCTGACCATAGTGCAGAAGTCGAAGAAGAGGATGCTGAGATTTCAAGGCTTGTTTCGAAAAAAGGACTTTCACTATTCTGCAACTAAGTCAAAACTTATGCATATCGGCGTATGTATCCCTGAGCACCAAAAAGTTATGCCGCTCGCCCAGTTCACCGAGGCATCCTGCACGAATGGCTGTTTGAAGCAGGGAGCATTGCGCACCTCCGCCACGCAATGATTCATACAGGAGGTCTTAGGTTGCAATGAATCAAGCCTCAGCCTCTTTAACCTCCCAGCCAGGATTGGTCAGTCTGGACAGCATTTAACGGGTTTGGACGTAGGTTGCAGGTAGACCACGACCAATCATTTCACAACCCAACCCCACACCCAGAAGAGATTGGAACAGGCCTGTGCTTCATCTTGATAAACCGAGTTTGATCTCTATGCTCGATCTCTAAAAGCTCTCCTCAATAAATGGGACCTCGTGAGCCTTCCCACATGATTTTTCACATGATGAAAAGGCCCACGAGGTCCAGTTTTGCAAATTTGAGCTGGCTAGATGGCCTAAGACCAGTTATTTGTTGGCTAAAACGCCGATTTATCGCTTCCGAATATCTTTTGCCATGTTGCGGAACATGTCCATGCTGGTATCGGTACGACGGCGCTCAGCGGTTTGATCTTGAGACTGAGTGGCAGGAGCACTCGGCTGGCTGGTGGTGCTATTGATGAAAGTGGGCGCACTAGGAGCAGATCCATTCATAGATGGGGTGCCCGGCTTCACAACCCCCATAGAAGAGACTTGAACAGTTTGCTCAAACTCTCCGCCGTTACCAATGGTTTTGGGAAATGTGCGGCGGACGGCTTTTGCCGTTCTCATGTAATCGATGTTGCCGTAGGTTTTTGCATCGTCTGCGTCTAAGAAATAGGCGCGGACTTTTTCACCTTTGGCAGTGGGAGCTGCCTGGTCATTTTTCTTTCCGAGAAAGCCAAAAAATCCTGCCATAAATCTTGCTGGGTGTGTCTTTTACATTCATTAACCTTTATGTTAAGTCTTTTGAAGCGTGTTTTGGTGTTACAAATACGACGAGTTGCTACGAATTTTTACTTGAATTGTGGATTGAGGGCGATCGCCAAAAATCTTGTACCGAAAGTGATATTCTATTCATCAAGCTAGGGGTGCCTGAGCGATCGGGCTGAGATTATACCCTTGGAACCTGAGTCTGGTTAGTACCAGCGGAGGGAAGCATTGATTAGAGCTAACTCTAAAGCAATGGTGTCCGCATCATGTAGCAAGCAACCGCACTCTTTCGTTGAGGAGTGAACGATTGGTTGCGGCTTCTCATTTCAGCAAAAGGTAAGAGAACCTATGCATATTGCACGGGTTTGTGCTGCTCTGGCTTTTTTGCTGTTGGCGCGATCGCCTCACCTATCAGATTCCATTGACTCTCATCAACACACCACTCGCCACCTCTGGCCAACGTTTCTAGAACACATGCAGTTTCACTACAGGCTTGATTGCGGCCTTAATTGCAGCCTTAGCTGCAGCCTTGATACTGCGCTCGTTCTAATTTTGCTTTGAGGAAGGGAAGCTATGCCGATTGGAGCCGTTGCTCTATTAATTACCCTGGTTACGGCTGGAGCCTTTGCGCTCATTGGTTTTTTACATGCCAGCAAGCGCATCATCACGCTGGAGGAGTTTGTTTCTAGCCGAAACCAGTTTGGGAACTGGATGACGTTTGCCACGCTGGTAGCATCGGCCATGGGCGTTTGGATCTTGTTTAGTCCTCCCGAGGTTGGTGCCACCAGCGGAGTTGCCGGCATTTTGGGCTACTGTCTTGGTTCCGCAGCACCGATCGCCCTGTTTATTCAAATTGGGCCTCGCATTCGCCAACTCATGCCCAATGGCCACTCGTTGAACGAATTCGTTTTGTATCGATTTGGCCAGCAAATGTACGGGCTCACGCTGGCCATTATTGTGTTCTACATGTTCGTGTATTTAACAGCGGAGCTAACGGGCATTGCCAAAGCTGTGCAAATTTTGGCCGACGTGCCGTTGGGATGGACAGCCCTGCTCGTTATGGCAGCGACATTTGTGTACACAACCTATGGCGGCTTAGCAACCACTATCTTCACGGATATGGTGCAGTTTGTGGTGATTGTGCCGTTACTGCTGATTAGCCTGACGGTTACGATTTTGGCGCTTGGGGGCTTGGGCCCTGCATTGCAGCCTATTCAGCAAAATGCACCCGAGCTTTTATCATTCAGCAATCTTCCCGGACTCAAGTTTGGAGCCACGTTATTTATTGCAGTTCTGGTTGCTGAAATTTTTAATCAAGGCAACTGGCAACGCATCTATGCTGCACGCAATAACCAAACTGTTCGCACTGCGTTTCTGGCTTCATCGCTGATTATTCTACCCATGCTGTTTGTTGCAGGTAGTTTGGGCATTTTGGGAATGCATTTTGGTTTTAACAGCGATCAAACATTCTTTTCGCTGATTCAACAACTCCAGCTTCCATTTTGGTTCTTTATCGCAATTCTTATTTTGGCGTTGGCGTTGGTCATGAGCAGTGTTGATACGTTGCTCAACGGCATCACCAGTGTGTTTACGCTCGATTTGGTGAGGTTGTGGCCGCATATGCAAACGGCTGGGCATTTGCGCGCTACTCGAGTGCTTACGGTTGTGATCGGCTCTGTTGCGGTGGCGATCGCCGCTCAAGGGTACAACGTTTTGTATCTCTTCCTACTAGCCGACTTGGTTTGTGCTGGAGCGTTCATACCCATTTTGCTTGGGCTATACTCTCGCCAGATCACAGGCACGGTTGCGCTGGTTAGTTGCCTTGCTGGAATTGCGGCTGGGGCATTATTCTTCCCCAAACCCGACTATTCCCCTTGGTTGCCAATTCCATTTGGAGGGGATTTGCTGGTGAGCTTTGTGGCCTCGCTTGTTGTTTCAACGATAATTGCGCTAACTTGGCAGGTTTATGCCGCTTATACAGCAAAAGGCGATCGCTTCAACTTTGAGCAAATGAAAGAGCAGGTTCACCCTTACATGTCGCTCGTTGATTCATTGTCCGACGAGTAGCGGGCAACGGGCGATCGCTCTTCTTTGATGAATTGACATGAATGAACTGGTTTTGGGCAGGCAATCTTTTGCTAGCGATTCTATCCAGATTGGCGATCGCCGTTACAGCACAGCCTGCTCAAAACCACAACTGTCATTCACCTACACACAAACATCAATTTATTCAAAAAAGCCTTATTTTCGAGTACCCGCTCTTCATTCCATCGACAATTAATTCCGTATCTCCATACCCATTTTTTAACCTCAGTTATGGTTAAGCCGCAGGAGACAAAGCCCAATCTAATCTCAGAGCAGGCTTCTTCGGCTGGTGGCAATAGGCAATCAGCCCACACAGGATGTTGGCGAAGCAATTGACCGGACTGC
>NZ_JBNXVR010000083.1:0-4489 GCF_050565595.1 Leptolyngbya sp. AN02str
CCGCAGTCCGGTCAATTGCTTCGCCAACATCCTGTGTGGGCTGATTGCCTATTGCCACCAGCCGAAGAAGCCTGCTCTGAGATTAGATTGGGCTTTGTCTCCTGCGGCTTAACCATAACTGAGGTTACGAGAGGACTTTTCCCGAACAGTCGCAATATGAATGATAATGTCGACATCGGGCAATATTGAGCTGCATCATATCAATTACATTAGCCCTTCATCCACCTCAGGATCAGGGATCAATGCCTCAGCATCTTGGAATCGCTTGACCCGGCTGCTGACCAAGCCAATCATGATGATACCAACTGCATTTATGGCGTACAAAAGGGCAATACCGCTGCCAGCGCCTGTGCCAATTACAGTTCCAACAGTGGTTGTTAGCCATCCTTCGGCTCGCAGGGCGGGTTCAAAAACTTGATCTGCCAGGAGCCCGGCACTGATTCCGGCTGAGGCTTCAATAACGATGCCAATCAGGTAATCGGCTGCAAAGACTCGTCCTTGAAAATTGGGCGGAACTTTGGCATACCATACGGCCATGTAGGAGCTAAAGATGAGGGGACTGTGCAGGGAGGTGGTAAACCGGGCGATCGCCCATATTCCAATTCCGCGTCCTAGTCCCAGTGCTAGTTCACTCACGCCCATGCCAATAAAGCCAACAATCATACCTGAGATGCGGTGACGGAAGCCACCCCAAATACTGAGTGCGATCGCACCAATGACTCCTCCGATCCCGGATGCGGCGACGACAAGCCCCAAAGTTTGCGCATTGCCCCCTGTTCTGGCCAGAATCATGGGTTGATACAGGACTTCCCCCATTTGATGGAGAAACGCAAAGGAAGACATTACAACTACCATGGCCAGCAAACTGGGCTGGGCGGCAATATATCGAAACCCAAAGGTTGCCTCTTGCCAGGGATTTTGGGGTTGTGGTGAGTCAGGGCTTGGTTGTAACCGGCGTGTTGTTTGTGGGATGGGCACTAGAAACAGCGTTACCATAGCGATCGCAAATGTCCCCATATCAACAGCTGTAATGCCCAATAGCCCGACCCTGGGATACAGCAAACCGGCAAGGGCCGGAGAGAGAATTCCAGCAGCATAGCTCACTATCGTACCCAAGCTACTGGCACGAGCATGATGCTGCTTGGATACGATTAAGGGAACTAGCGTGGAATAGGTGAGGGATTGAATATTTCCAAAGCAACCAATGATAGCCGCAATGAGATAAATATGCCAAAGTTGTAATGCTTGGAATGCGGCTAAGATTCCAACTGCAATGGTGCAACCCGCTGCGGCAATATCGCTAAAGATGAGCAATCGTTTGCGAGAAATTCGATCGACGAGGATACCAGAAAACAAAGATATGGCAATTTGTGGAAGTTGATAAAACACCAGGATCAGCGCGATCGCAGTGGCTGACTCAGTTTGCTGCCAGACCCAAAGGGTGAGCGCAAAATAAGTCATGCTGCTGCCGACGGAAGATACAAGCTGACCCAGCCAGAGAATGATAAAGATACGCACAGCTACATAAAGTCAGTTTTACTGGACTTACGCATTTTTGTTGTATGTGGGATGAGAAGCACCCCCCCCAACAAAAACAGACTAGATTTGGTGGCTAGATTGGGGGAACATGCGTAAGCCCTAATTTAGTCAGGTGGCAGTAATTGCCTTTGAAGTTCATTGAGATAGAGTTCCGTGCCGATTGGCCCTGGTAACCCTAAACAGACATAGGCCGGAATGAAAGTAACTTGCCCCGCTTTACTGGCATCTAAAGATTGAGCGATCGCACTCTTTTTCCATGCCTGTTGAAAGCGGGTTAATTGGTGTTGCTGAAAGCTGCTGGGATCGGTTGCACTGCCCAGAGCAGCAAAATCAACCCCAAACAACATCACCCAGTCTGCCTGGTTCATTTGGGGAATTTGCTCTAGAGAAATTGGCAGAGAGGATTGCAGGTTGGCGGGATCGATATTGGGTGGATAAACCAGCTGAAACCCCAAATCCTCGACTAAAGCAGCACAGTAATTTTCTTGCGGAGTAAACAACCGAACTTCACTCATATCTGTTGAAGACATCATCAATACCTTGGGATGGGCCGCCACAACTGGGGCAAGGCGTTGCCGTGCCTGGTCTATGGTTTTCTGCATTTGGTTTAAGCTTGCTTCCGCCTGTGCAGTTTGATTGAATGCTGTGGCGATCGCTCTCAGGTTATTCTCGGTATCAAACCAGTCGAGCAGTAAAGTTGGGGCAATTTGAGAGAGGGCTGCATATTGACCATCGTTTAAGAAACTCGGGCCAAGAATTAAATCGGGTTGGCTTCTCACCAGAGATTCTAGATTGGGCGTGTAGTTCAGCCCTACATTGATAGGACGGGTTGTAATGCGATCGCCCAAATAGGGAATTTGTTGGGCGGGATTGTCATAGTCTTGGGTGTGAAACTGAATGTGGTCGGCAAAGCCAACGGGCTGAATGTCTAGAACGAGCAACAGTTCCAGCAGATTTGGCCCTAACACCACAACCCGTTTTGGCTGTCCACAAACTTCGGTTTGCCCTTTTTGATGATCAATTGTGCGGCAGTCCGTTGATGTATCACCCGGCGTATCGAGCCTGGGGGTTGAATGATCTCCTGACGGAGCGATCGCACCACAAGCACTCATCACCCCTGCCATGAGCAAGGTGATGAATAAACGTTGAATTGGGCCTTGAATTGGGTTCTGTTGAGCCATGGGTGTGAAACCTGAAAATGCTCTGTCGTATCGCTGGAGTGACTGGGGCGATCGCGGTTGATGCGCTAGGTGATGAGCCTCACACCTGAGACTCATCACCTAGCCGGATGCTTGAACATGGTTTGGTTCAACCAACTTTGCGATCGCTGTAGAACGAAGTGCAGGGCACAGCCCCCATCCCCAATATCCGAACCATTTTGGAAGTTGCTAGCTTTCAAAAGCTGACTGAAATTGAGCCGACGATCGCTCGAGGACTCCCCGGTCTAATGCCTGTATTGCGATTAAAACCAGTTGCACTGGTGATGTAATCCACATCAAATAGATTATTCACATTCAGTGCAAATCGCCAGTTATCCCGACGGTAGAACAGGGCTGCATTGGTGAGGAAATAATCACCCAATTCAAAATCATTGTTGAGATTTCCCAAACGATTGCTGACATAGTTGACCCCCAAGCCAACCCCCAATCCTTGTAAATCTCCAGATTGAATGGTGTAGGTAGACCACAATCCTGCACTATGCCTGGGCGCGTTGACCAAACGATTGCCAATCGGGATGACATTATCTTCCGTTACCCTGGCATCGGTGTAGGCATAAAAGCCAATGACATTCCAGCCCGGTGAAATTTCGCCCACAACATCCAGCTCAATTCCCTGGCTGCGCTGGGCGCCAGTTGCGGCGGATGCTCCCGTTAGGGGATCAACCACCGTTGCCACATTGCGTTTGGTGATGTCAAAAAAGGCTAACGTGGCCAACAAATTGCCGTCTAATAATTCTGTTTTAACGCCAACCTCAAATCCTTCTGAGGTTTCGGGTTCTAAAAAGTCACCATCCACCCCTTGTGCAGATATTGGAACAAAGGATTGGGCATAGCTGGCGTAGAGGGATACATTGTCGACGGGGCGATACACCACGCCGAAACGCGGAGACCACGCTGTATCGGCACGTCTCGTATCTTCTGCAACATTTCGGAAGATGACGCTGTCATACCGCAGCCCACCAACTAGCGTAATGCGATCGCCAATGGCAATTTGGTCTTGCAAGAAAACACCCAGGCGATCGTATTCCGTATCAAATGGGGTGAAGGGCGTGAGCCCACTCAGGTCGGGTCGAGGAAAGCCATACTCCGGATCAAAGATATTGAGCGGGGATGGAGAAGAAAAGTCAACCCGGGTAAAGGCTTCGTCAAACCGATTGAGGTTGAAATCGACCCCCACCAAGAGGGTGTGATCAATGGTTCCTGTGGCAAATTCTCCGACGACACTGGTTTGCAAGGAGTAATCATCGGATCGGTAGCGACGATCGGCAGGGTAACGAGTGACAATGCCTGTGGCATCATCTACTGAGAACGGGAGAAAGGTTTGTATGTTGTAGTCTTGGGCAACGTAACGAAAGGCATTGCGTAATGTCCAATCTTCATTAAACTGATGTTCCAGGTTATACCCAACCGTCAACGACTCCGTCTGACGGAAATCATCGGGTTCATTCACACTTCGATCAGGAGGGATATCCGCAACGCGATCGCCAATGGCAACCAAACCTGTATCAAACGGAGCTTGGTCATCTAAATACTCCAGCGATAGAGAAAGCGTTGTGCGATCGCTTATATCCCAGGCCAGAACGGGAGCCACAAAAACTCGTTCATAGGTAGGGTTTGCTGAAAAAAGCAGCAAAGGTTTACAGTGCCTAGTTTTCAAGCGAGATCAAGTCTGCTAAAGTGCAAAGAAAAAGTGTAAAACCTCTCAAAAACCTTGCACGAGCTTGCCGATG
>NZ_JBNXVR010000046.1:0-54075 GCF_050565595.1 Leptolyngbya sp. AN02str
CTAGATGGGGACGCAACGCATCTCGAAGTAGAGTAACCTGATTCATGAGGGTTTCATGGACGAATGTGGTAATTCTCATGAAACCCTCTTCTACTCAAGCTTTGCAAGTTTTTGTCCTGTACTTAGGCCCTGTTCATATCGAGACTCATACATGATGCATGAGTCTTGATGAAGCCAATGACAACGCAAACAGCCTGATGAACGGTGCGATCGCACCGTTCATCAGGCACACACAAATCACACACAAATCACACACAAGTCATACCCAAACATACAAAAAATTAAATCCATCGCGAACGGTGTGAAAACGTTCATGATGATGCTTCTAATAATGGCAAAAATTTGCGAATCAACCCAACGGTAAAGGCAGGTAATTCAAGCTGTGGCGTAAAGCCAACATCATTAGAATGATAGAAAAAGCGAATCGCCTGAGGGTTCATTTCAGCCAAACGTCGCCCCACATCCGGCCCTGTAAACTCTGAACCCTTACCCCAAATGAGCGCCGTGGGCACCGTGAGCTGAGAGATGTACAGTGATAAATCAAAGCACAAGTCTCCTCGCACAAAGGAAAAAGCGGCGTATTCTGCATTGGGTTGCTGAGCCGATTGCAGGTAAGCTTCCACAATTTCGGGATAGATGCGATCGGGATGGGAAAACTGGCGCTGCTCCAAATAGTTGCGAATGCCAAAACTAGATGCAACCCCTGCGGTGTAAAGCAACTGGCTTAGCAAAGGCACATTCAGCGTTTTTGCAATTTGGGCCGGGCCACTTGTGCGGTAGTCTTGCCCAAACTCGGCCAATCCCGCCGCTGTGGTCAAAATCAAAGACTTAAACAGCTCAGGTCGGTAAATGGCAGCGCGAATGGTAAACGCAGCCGTAAGCGCTGACGCAATAACCGTCACTGGGCGATCGCATGTTTGCTCAATAAACTCAGTGATGAGCGCGATATAGTCTTCAGCCTGGTAATTCCGCGCTGGATGATTGGATCGACCCCAACCAATGAGATCGGGAGCCAAAATCTCGTAGTCTGCGGCAAAAGCTGGATACACTTTAGACCATTCGTAGGCCGAAGAACCGCCTCCCAAACCGTGCAAAAAGACCAGCTTTTCTCTGGAGCCGCTCTCCGTTGGCCAGGGTTCTCCCTGAGCAGTGTAGTAGACCATGCGGCCCAGTTTGGTCATGATGGAGCGATCGCCAAAGCCAGGAGGGATCAACATGAGTTTCTCATCCGCTAAATCAACATCGATAAATTAGGTTTGGTTGAATCCATCAACTTTAGCAAAGCCTCAAATCTCCAAAACCTCTCCAAAACCTACAAGGTTGGGTTGGGAGGTAGTTTTGGATCGGGTAAGGGCGGAATGGGCTTTGGTTCGGGCTGCGGGGGCATGGGCTCTGGCGTCGGGTCGGGAGGAGTTGGATTTGGCGGTTCGGGCATGGGCTGAGGATCGGGCGCAGGATCTGGAACGGGTTGAGGAGTTGGGCTGGGAGTTGGAGGCTCGTAAATCAGGGTTGTTGCAGTCGCGGTAGCCATGGCTGTTCTCTCTACGCTTCTGCTGCGATCGTAGGAGGGACAAAGCGATCGCCACACCCTCTTTAGACAGAGTGCCCTGTTCTCATCATGTACAACATGATCTCTCATCAGTTGTGCAATCCTATTCAACTGATTCAGCTGATCCCTTTCATTTGACAGAGGGTTTCAAAAAGCCAACTTTTTATGATGAGCAATAAAAGGGAATTACCATGAATTTGCTCATTTTTGGCGCGGCTGGAAAAACAGGCCGCGAGCTTGTTCAGCAGGCGATCGCTCAGGGACACACCGTTACAGCCTTTGTTCGCCATCCCGACAAACTGGACATCCAACATGCGAACCTGCGTGTGGTTCAAGGCGATGTTACCCATGCAGAGGCTGTACAGCAAGCCGTACAAGGACAAGATGCCGTGTTTTCTGCCCTCGGCTCTTCGAGTTTGAAGAAAAATCCCGCCCTTGTTGAAGGGATTCGCAATATTGTACAGGCAATGGAACAGCATGGAGTGAAACGTTTCGTTTATCAGTCTTCGCTGGGAGTTGGTGATAGTCGCGATCGCGTTAACTTTTTCGTTCGCTTTATTGTTCTTCCTTTTGTCCTCAAAAATGCGATCGAAGATCATGCAGAAAAAGAGCGCATCATTCAACAAAGTTCACTAGATTGGGTCATTGTTCGTCCTGCTGGATTAACAACTGGGCCATATACCAAAGATTACAAACATGGCGAATCCATTCAGTTTGGCATGAAAATTTCTCGGGCTGATGTTGCGGATTTCATGCTGAATCAAATGAGCGATCGCACTTACGTACACAAAACACCAGGTGTGTCCTATTAAGTAACCGTTAATTAACCGCAGCTAAGCGGTTCTAGCTCACTAGGTCCAGTTACATGACCCAAATCAGCTAATTCTTCGCACTTCAAAGATCAACCATGCAAACCATTTCTCCATCAAAGTCCTACTCATTAGAGGACTGGCGCGGCGGCAACCGTTCCCTTAAGCAAGAGTTTGATTACGCGATCGAGGATATGGACGGTGAAATTCCTCACGAGCTGAATGGCACCCTGTATCGCAATGGGCCTGGACTTCTGGATATTTTTGGCCAGCCAGTTGCCCATCCATTTGATGGAGATGGCATGATTTGTGCGATCGCCTTTTCGCAAGGACAAGCCCACTTCCGTAACCGCTTTGTACGCACCGAAGAATACTGTGCCGAGCAAAAAGCAGAACGCATGCTATACCGGGGTGTGTTTGGCACCCAAAAACCTGGCGGATGGCTCGCCAATGCCTTCGATTTGCATAAGAAGAACGTTGCCAATACCAACGTCATCTACTGGGGCGATAAACTGATGGCGCTGTGGGAGGCATCCCATCCCCACCGCATCCATCCCACAACGCTAGAAACGATGGGAATTGCAACGCTAGATGGCGTACTGCATCGGGGTTCGCCCTTTGCTGCCCATCCCCTAATCGATCCAGGCAATGAGCACCGGGAACCCCGACTTGTTACCTTTGCAATTCAGCCAGGGCCACAAACCACCATTACGGTATACGAGCTAAACTCGGATGGCACCGTTGTGCAACAACACGATCACAACATTCCAGGGTTTGCGTTTATCCACGATTTTGCAATTACCCCAAACTATTGCCTGTTCTTTCAAAACCCAGTGACATTCAACCCCATCCCCTATGTGGTCGGTTTGCGCGGAGCCGCAGAGTGTATCACGTTTCATGGCGATCGCCCCACAAAAATTTGGGTCATTCCTCGAAATGAGTCTGGCTCGATTCAAGAACTTCAAGCCGATCCTTGCTTTGTCTTTCATCATGCCAACGCATTTGAGCAAGACAAAACCATCATCGTCGATTCTGTCTGCTACGAAGACTTTCCCAAAGTTGATCACAATCTCAACTACCAAGAAACCGACTTCGATACCCTGCATCCGGGGCAACTTTGGCGCTTTCACATCAACTTAGAAGCTCAAACGGCAACCCGAAAACAGTTGGTCAGTCGTTCCTGTGAGTTTCCTTTTATTCACCCCGCATTGATTGGCCAGCGACATCAGTGGGTCTATTTGGCAGCCGCCCACCAGACTAAGGGCAACGCGCCTCAGCAAGCTCTACTGAAAGTTCATGTCGATACTGGAGAACAACAGGTTTGGAGTGCAGCCCCCAAAGGCTTTACCGGAGAACCAGTGTTTGTGCCCAGGCCCAACAGTACCCAAGAAGACAACGGTTGGGTACTAGACCTAGTGTACGATGCAGCTCACAACCGCACAGATATCGTCATTCTAGATGGCAAAGACTTCAGCCAAGGGCCGATCGCCCGCCTCCATCTCAAACATCACATTCCTTATGGATTACACGGCTGCTTTCATGCATCTACATAGATTGAATTCCTACTCTGAAATCTGAGCGATTTTCTGCAACCCATATTTTCGGATCTGCTTACTGTTCAAGAATATTTGCAGAATATTGGCAATTCCATTGGGTGGGTTCATCCCCTAGACCGTACTTGCCGTCATGAACGCCAGTTTCGACTCAGGCTTTTTCCGAGCCAGAACTGGCGTGGTTTTATGCATTCACAGAGGTATCCGTAGTCTGTTCGCAAAATAGTTTCAAACTCTAACCGTTCGCGATCGCTCTTTCATCTCTCTGAGAGATATCCAAGGCGATCGTTCACATTCACGATTCATCCACAATTCATATCGAGAATAATTCTTCTGCGCTGGATGGATGAATCCCGATGGCGGTATCCAAATCTGGCTTAGTTAAACCCAATTTGAGTGCAACAGCAAGACTTTGAATCATGTCTACTGCACCATCCCCCACAACATGAATACCAAGAACACGCTCTGAATCTTGCTGATTCACAATCACCTTCATAAACGTCTTCTCATTCCACCCGGTCAGGCAATAAAGCAAAGGCTGAAATTGGGTACGGTAGCAAACCACAGCATCTCCAAACGTCTCTCTGGCCTGAGTTTCAGACATGCCAACGGTTGCAGCTTCTGGATGGGATGACAGAGACATCGGCACCCAGTCTAGCTGAACCGTTCGTGGCTTACCACCAAATTCGGTATCTGAAAATATTCGCCCCTGAGCGATCGCACTAGGCGTTAATGGAATCCGTTCTGTACAGTCTCCAATTGCAAAAATATGGGGCTGTGTCGTACAGCTACGTTCATCCACCCAAATTGCTCCCAATTCCGTTCGTTGAACCCCAACGCTTTTGAGATTTAACCCAGACAAATTCGGCTGTCGAGTCGCATCCACTAACACACTATCAAGCTTGAGCGACTTCACACTTCTAGACTCTTCACTTCCAGATTTTGCACTCTTAGACTCTGCACTCTTAGACTCTGCACTCTTAGACTCTGCACTTTTAGATAATGTCAGACACAACTCAGAGCCATCCTTCTCAATCTGGCTTACAGTTGCCTTAGGAAGAATCTGCACTCCCATTTTGAGCAAGCGCTCCTGAATTTGCAGACTCAGTTCAGCATCCAGTTCTGAAAGAAGTCGCTCTTCGGCAATCACTTGCGTAACCTCGGAGCCCAAAGCCTTCAAACTGCCAGCAATTTTCACACCGATCGGATCACCACCAATCACGGCAACAGTTTTGGGTTGCTCTGGCAAATAATACAGTTCATGCCAGGTCATGGTGTGCTCAATTCCAGGAATATCGGGCTTGGATGGCTTGGCTCCCACCGCAATTAACATTCGCTCTGCCGTTACAGAATGCTGATCGATCTGCACCGTGTGAGCATCTAAAAAATGAGCATGCCCATGGATGAGCTGTACACCTGCATCTTGCAAATGCTGTCGATGTAGCTCGTTGAGATGCTGAATATGTTGCACTTCTGCAGACACAAACCGCGACCAATCAAACTCGCGCCGACATTCTTGCCAACCGTAACTTGTTGCAACTCGCTCCAATCGGTTAAAGCTAGCCGCATAATCCAACAGTTTTTCTGGAATGCAACCGTAGTTTACACAGGCACCACCTGGTTTGGACCGTTCTGCGATCGCCACCCGCGCACCATAAGTAGCCGCTCGCTCAGCAGCGGCCAACCCTCCCGAACCTGCCCCAATCACCAATAGATCATAGTCAAACATCAGTTGAACTTGTTGCTGAACTTAGGAGACTGTAGGGCGATCGCCCAACATTCAAACTCCACACCCACAGCCTAGAGGCATGAACCCAGATTTCCCTCCAACCCTTGAGGCATATTCACCCGCTTTGCATCTCAAACTTTGGGCTGAAAAAATTCATGGCAAATAACGCAAAAACGCTGAGCTTCGTAAAAAATAGAAGGCTCAGCGTCTTCGTTGGACGCGCCCTGGAGGACTCGAACCCCCGACATCAGGTTTTGGAGACCTGCGTTCTACCAACTGAACTAAGGACGCTTGTTTTTCTTTTCTTTAGCTTATCAGGTAAATGGTTATCAGCCTTCAGCAAATTTGAATTCATTTTGGACTGGAAATTCAATGTAGGCCAAAGGCTGGCTACCATACCCATCTTTACAGAGAGCGATCGAACCGCTGCTTGATTCGAGTGGCCTTACCAATGCGATCGCGCAAGTAGTAGAGCTTCGCCCGACGAACCTTACCACGACGCAGCACCTTAATGCTTTCAATGCGAGGGGAATGAACAAGGAACACCCGCTCAACACCCACACCCTGAAAAATACGACGAACGGTGATAGTTTCGTTCACGCCACCATTGCGCATTGCAATCACGGTGCCTTCATAAGGCTGAACCCGTTCTTTGTTACCTTCTCGAATGCGAACCCCAACTTTGACCGTATCACCTACGTAGATGACGGGTACATCTTCTTTCAAGTGCTCCGCTTCAATCGAGCGGATGATTTCCTGCGCGCTCATGGCTTTATCAAAACTCACAATCATTTATCATAGTCCCCCGATTGGCGATTAGTCTAGATCGATTTTTCCAAACCTCTCAAACCTAACAATTTTAGGACTTACGCACTTCCTACGAAAAACCAGGGGATTGAATGATTTTTGGAGCGCTAAGCGCTCCAAAAATCATTCAACTGCGTAAGTCCTGAATTTGAGTCAGAAAGCGCGCGATCGCGAGTAGAGGACAGCATCGAGTCCGGCGTGGATGAGCAGCATTGGGGCCAGTCCCCTGAGCATGCTTGATCTGAGCTATGCAGCAAATGAGATACTAATCAGATATGGAAGCTATTTCTAATTCTCACAATTTGCTCACCGAGCCAACGTCGATCGCCTTGGTAGAGGCAATCAAGCGAACTTCGGTCACGATAGCCTGGGATCGCCCGATGCGCCGCCCGTGGCTAGGCACGCCAGCCCTCCGCCGGAGCGATGCAAATACGACCCCAGAAATTCCTGGTAATCCGGCGATCGCCAGTCTCACCACAACCTATGTGCGCCAAGGCACAGGCGATGCTCCCATCCTGCTGCTGCATGGGTTTGACAGTTCCGTGATGGAGTTTCGGCGGCTGTTGCCCTTGTTAGCCCCTCATCGGGAAACATGGGCTGTGGATCTGCTGGGATTTGGCTTTACAGAGCGATCGCCACACGTTCCCATTACGCCCGCGACCATTGACACTCACTTGTTTGCCTTTTGGCAGCAGTCCATTGGCAAACCTGTGATTCTGGTCGGAGCTTCGATGGGGGGAGCCGCTGCGATCGCCTTTGCCCTGGCCCATCCCGAAGCCGTCCAGCAGTTAGTCTTGCTCGATAGTGCCGGCTATAGCGTAGGGCCATCCATGGGTCGCCTGGTGATTCAGCCCGTAGGTCAGTTGGCAACGCAATTTCTACGCAGCCCCAAAGTTCGCCAAAATATTGCCGTCAAAGCTTATTACAATCCAGAGCTGGCCTCTGCCGATGCAGCCACCTGCGCTGCCCTGCACCTGCGAGAGCCGGGTTGGCAGCAAGCCCTCATTTCGTTTACCCAGTGTGGCGGATATCGATCGTGCAAGCAGCAGTTGGCCCAGCTCAGCCTGCCAACTCTGATTTTGTGGGGCAAGCAGGATCGCATCCTCGGGACAGCAGATGCCGCAAAATTTCAGCGAGCGATCGCCAACAGCCAGCTCATTTGGGTCGATGAATGCGGCCATGTTCCCCATTTGGAGCAACCTCAGCAAACAGCCGATCATATTCTGGCCTTCATTCAAACCCTAGCACCCCAGTCTTCCACCTCTCAGCCCAGCAATCTTTGAGCCCACCCTTTGGGCTCCACACAAACCATTGCCTTGCGACCCTACAAATTTCTCGCGTTTACCATCTCGACAGCTCATGAGTTTGTCACTCTGAATACCAGCAGAGTTCTACAAAATTGATTACCTTGAAAGAACATTTGAACCCAGCCTCACACTGCTAATTCTTAGCGCTCGACTGCACCGTTACCCCACTCCACCCCACCATGATCTCCGACCTACAACACACGCTCTCTACCCTGGATATGCCTGCCGATTGGGTTGGGCTCCGCGCTGTTCAAGAAATTGCCTCGTATCGACAAGTCCGCGATGGCTTACCCGAGGCAAACCACACGTCTCGCGATGGCGGCGTGATGGTTGAAGTGATGGTGAATGGTCAGTTGGGATATGGCGCGGTCAACTCCTTCCATCCAGACCGCATTCGCGACGCTGCCCACACGGCATTTCGTCAAGCCAAGGCCGCCAGCGAGTGGGCCATTTTTGGCATGACTCCGGCTGTGCGTCCCCGCGTGGTGGGCCAGTATGCATCGCCCTTTGCCAAACCCTTCGATGCCCTTTCTCCCGGCGAAGTTAACGAAGTCCTAATTCGCCTGTGCCAATTGCTCAAAGCCTCGGATCAAATTGTGCAAACGACGGCGATCGCCTCTACCAAGGATGTAGAGACCTGGTACGTGAGTTCCAACGGCTCCGAGGTTTACCAAAAATTTGCACTGATCGAAACTCACTACGGAGCCACCGCCCAAAACGGCAGCGTGGTACAGCAGCGCAGCAACAATGGCATGTTGGCCCACTGCTACCAGGGTGGATGGGAGTTATTTTTGAACAGCACCTTGTGGGATAGGGCCAGTCAAATTGGAGCGCAAACGGTAGAGCTGCTCACCGCCGAAGAATGTCCCACTACTCAAACCACCCTGGTGCTGGCTCCCGATCAAATGATGCTGCAAATTCACGAAAGCGTCGGCCATCCGCTCGAAATCGATCGCATTTTGGGTGATGAGCGCAACTATGCAGGCGGCAGCTTTGTCAAACCCCAAGACTTTGGCAACCTGTCCTACGGTTCCTCGCTGATGAACATTACGTTTAACCCCAGCGTTACGGGAGAGTTTGCCAGCTACGAATTTGATGACACGGGCAACCCCGCAACTCGGGAGTATCTGATTAAGGAAGGGGTATTGCAACGGGGTTTGGGTAGCCTGGAAAGCCAAGTGCGATCGGGCATTCCCGGTGTCGCCTGTGCCCGGGCTTCGTCGTGGAATCGTCCACCCATCGATCGCATGGCCAATCTGAATTTGGAGCCTGGTAGCGACTCCCTCGATGACATCATTCGCGACATTGAGTATGGCGTTTACATGGAAGCAAATCGCTCATGGTCGATTGATGATCAGCGATACAAGTTTCAGTTTGGTTGTGAATATGCCAAGCTGATTGAAAACGGAATGCTCACCAAGACTTTGCGCAATCCCAACTATCGCGGTACAACGCCAGAATTTTGGCACAGTTTGGCTCGGATTGGGGCCAACGAAACTTGGGAAATGTATGGGACTCCCTATTGCGGTAAAGGTGAACCGAATCAAGCAATCCGGGTTGGCCATGGTTCCCCTGTGTGTGTGTTTGAAGGCATTGAAGTTTTTGGTGGGGGTTCGTAGTTCCTTCTGTAATTTGTTGGAAATGCGATCGCCCATTTTATATCAACGATCATCACCCATCGGTTGTGATGTTTTGTAACTTAAGCGATCGCACAAACATCGCACAGACAATGTCCTGTTGCAGAAATATATGCAGAGATATTGTTTCTCTTAGTTTCTCTTAAGCGTCCCTTGCTTCGTTTCACATTGCATTCCATCCCATCAACCTTAGAATCAATTCCAGGATATCCCCAACCATGTCGCAGCAATTGGAGCTTAGCCCCACCGAGCATTTTGAATCCATCTTTTTTACCATCCAACAAGCGATCGCCGCCGAGCTACAAACCGAAGAACAGTTCACGCTATCACTCATTGGGGAAAGCAGCCAATTCATGCGGTTTAACGGGGCCAAAGTGCGCCAAACGGGCAGCGTTACCGATTGCAGTGTCACCCTCAGTCTCATGGCGCATGAGCGTACCAGCAGTCAAACCATGTCCTTGATGGGCGATCGCGATCGCGATGTTGCCGCAGGGTTAGCAATGCTGCGAGCCCTCCGGCAAGAATTACCTCAACTTCCGGTCGATCCCTACCTGGTATTGCCCTATGGCAATGCCACCAGCCACGACGTTTACCAGGGGCAGCTGTTAGCTCCCGAAGCGATCGCCCATACCATTCTCACTCCCGTTGCCGGTCTCGATTTCACCGGCATTTATGCGGGGGGATCTTTGCTGCGGGGCTATGCCGATTCGGTGGGGCAGCGGCACTGGTTTGCGACCGATACCTTCGCGTTGGATTATTCCATCTTTACCGCCGATGGGCAGGCGGTCAAAGGTACGGTTGCCGGCAGCGAGTGGAACCCCGACACCTACACCACCAAGCTCGCCGACTCAAAACTTCAACTTGAACGTCTCGCCCAACCGCCCAAATCCATTCCCAAAGGTCAATACCGCACCTATTTGGCCCCCGCTGCGATCGCCGAACTCATCGCCATGTTTTCTTGGGGGGGCGTGAGCGAATCTGCACTTCAGCAAGGGGCGAGCGCTCTGGCCATCCTGCAACGGGGGGACAAGCAGCTCTCTCCCAAGTTCTCCCTCAAAGAAAACTTTCGGCGGGGTGCCGTTCCCCGGTTCAACACCCTGGGTGAGATTGCCCCCATTGAGTTGCCGTTGATCGAGCGGGGCAAGCTAGTGAACACGCTAATCAGCTCCCGAACGGCCAAGGAATATGGCAAAGTTGCCAATGGAGCCAACGATGGCGAAGGGCTGCGATCGCCCGAAATTGCTCCAGGCACCCTGGAACCTACCCAAGTTCTTGCGGCTTTGGATACAGGGCTTTATTTGTCCAACCTGCATTACCTGAATTGGAGCGATCGCCCCACCGGACGTATCACAGGCATGACCCGCTACGCCTGCTTTTGGGTGGAAAACGGCGAAATTGTGGCCCCCATCGAAAACCTGCGCTTCGACGAAAGCCTTTATCAATGCTTTGGCCCCAATCTCATCGACCTCACCACCACGCAAGACTTCATCCCCGAAGTCGGCACCTACGATCACCGCAGCCTCGGTGGCAGTTGGGTTCCCGGTGCCCTCATCGACAACTTCACCTACACCCTGTAGTGCTTGCGCGAGCAGCCAGGTAGACCCTCCAACTGGCATACGACTGGTACTCCACAATCATTGTTCACCGTGGGGCTGACGGGGCACAACAAAACCTGACGGATGAACGGTTACGCAACTTCGCCGTGCAATCATTCATGCGCCAGAAAAGCGATTCGGGCAGAGCGATTCGGGCAGGCGGCCTATAGTTCAGCCATTCTGATCCCACCGGATGGGGAAATCCATGCTACAAATACTACAAGCAGTTTCTTGCGATATCGCTGCATGGCTTTGGTACCAGATTCTGTTCATTTAATCATTCCGGTCGGCACCCAGGTCGTTAGCCGCATTGAAGTCAAAAACGCGGCAGGAGAGGTCTTGTGTTTACGCGGTGCAGTAGGGGTGATCGTCAAGTCACCAACTGACAATTCCCATCGCTATCGGATTGAATTACCCAACGGCACAGCCGTTAATTTGCAGAGAACCGAGTTCAGCATCCGTAAGCATTTTCAAAAAGCAGGATTGGAAACACCCGAGCAGGCGTTAGAGGATCTGAACCTTTTTGAGCATGTTATTTACCGCTGCATTGTGGGTTCAAGAGCATATGGTTTGGATGGGGCAGAGTCAGATACAGATCGTCGCGGCATCTACTTACCTCCCGCAGATATGCACTGGTCTCTATACGGCATTCCTGAACAGATTGAACACAAGGAAGAACAGGAATGTTATTGGGAACTGCAAAAGTTTTTGATTCTAGCGTTGAAGGCCAATCCAAACGTTTTGGAATGTCTCTACACGCCTTTAGTAGAAACGGCAACACCGATCGCACAAGAACTCTTGAACCTCAAAGACATCTTTTTGTCGCAGTTGGTATATCAAACCTATAACAGTTATGTGTTGTCGCAGTTCAAGAAAATGGAACAGGATTTGCGATCGACAGGTACCATTCGCTGGAAGCACGCAATGCATTTGATTCGCCTTTTGTTATCCGGGATTACCATCTTGAAGCATGGGTTTGTGCCTGTGCGAGTCGAAGAATACCGCGATCGCCTACTCGCCATCAAACACCAACACCTCTCGTGGGAAGAGGTAGATCGGTGGCGCTTAAGTTTGCACACCGAGTTCGATCGCGCCTTTGCCTCCACCCAGTTACCCGAACGCCCCAATTACGAAAAGGCGAACGCGTTTCTGATCGAAGCGCGGCGCAGCATGGTCACCTAGTAATACAACCATGTACGAAACTGATTCTCGACTGCATCCAGTTATTGCTCAACAGCCCTATCCGCTGCTGTTTGTCACCATTAGCGGCGCGCACCTGTATGGTTTTCCATCCCCCGATTCTGACTTTGATTTACGAGGAATTCATCAATTACCGCTACCAGAACTGGTGGGTTTAGAAACCGGGCCAGATACCATTGAGCAGTCCTGCTTTCAAGAAGAATTGCAAATTGATTTGGTCATCCACGAAGCCAAAAAGTTTTTTGGTTTACTGCTGAAGCACAATGGGTATGTCTTGGAGCAGCTCTATTCTCCGCTGGTGGTACGATCCACACCCGAACATGCGGAATTAAAGGCGATCGCACAAGGCTGCATCACTCGCTATCACAGCCATCACTACTTGGGCTTTGCCAATACCCAATGGCGACTATTTGAGAAGGAAAATCCACCCCGAGTTAAGCCACTGCTGTATTTGTATCGCGTCCTGCTCACTGGCATGCACCTCATGCAAACGGGCGTAATTGAAGCAAACCTGCTCACGCTCAATCAAAAATTTCAGCTCCCTTATTTAGACGAGTTCATTGCAATGAAGGTAACGGGTGCAGAAAAAGCCACACTGGCCACCCATGATGTGGAATTCCATCGGAAAGAATACCTGCGGCTCCGTCAGGCGTTGGAAGCAGCCCACCACACCAGCCATTTACCCAATGAACCTTCTGCCCAGTCCGATTTGCATGAATTGCTCTTGCGGTTGCGGTTGGGCGATCGCAGCGCTCATAACCTCCCAACATCCTGATTAAGCGTCCTGATTGGATGATTGCCTTCCTCAAGTGCCGACCAACCCGTCACTGCACAACAGCAACCTTAGAGCCCGTGACGCTACTGATCTCACGTTAAAATGAAGATTAGTAACGTTTGACGGATAACGCTGTGACTGCCCAACCTGTTCTTTCCCCCAGCTTTTCCAGCCATACCTGGACTTGGCGTGGCCACGCAATTCGCTACGCCGTTCAGGGTCAAGGACAACCCCTCGTCCTGATCCATGGATTTGGTGCCGCCATCGGCCACTGGCGCAACAATATTCCAGTCCTGGCCGAAGCGGGCTACAAAGTCTTTGCCATTGACTTGCTGGGCTTTGGCGGCTCAGCCAAACCCGCCCTCGACTACACCGTGGATCTATGGGTTGAGCAGCTGCGAGATTTTTGGGCAGAGCACATTCAAACCCCTGCTGTGTTTGTGGGCAATTCGATTGGCGCGCTGCTGAGCATGATGGTGATGGCGCAGCACCCCGAAATTGCCAACGGTGGCGTGTTGCTCAATGCGGCAGGTGGCCTCAACCACCGTCCCGAAGAACTGAACCTACCCCTTCGGTTTGTGATGGGTTCTTTCACCAAACTCGTTACCTCCGAGCTGACGGGGCCATTTCTGTTCGAGCAAGTGCGCAAAAAGCATCGGATTCGGCGATCGCTCATGCAGGTCTACCGCGACCATACTGCCATCACCGACGAGCTGATTAATCTGATTTACGAACCCAGCTGCGACCCTGGCGCCCAAAAAGTATTTGCCTCGATTCTGGCGGCTCCTCCTGGTCCCACCCCCAGCGAGCTGTTGCCGCAGATTTCCCAACCGCTGCTGGTGCTTTGGGGCGAAGCCGACCCGTGGACTCCCATCGCCGGAGCCAAAATCTACCAAAACCTAGCTGCCAAACACCCCGATCGCGTCACCTTCCACGGCATTCCCAACACCGGGCACTGCCCCCACGACGAACGGCCCGAAACGGTGAACCAGTACATTTTGGAATGGCTCAAAACAGTCAGCCTGACAGTCTAAAGCCATTTCATTGTGGATTTTAGATTTACGATTTGCGATCGCGGGCCAGCACAAAGCGTCACGCTGACGCTCAAGCCTCCTAGGTTACCCAACCCATCCACAGTGGTTAGCCCCACCCCACTTCCTCTTTTTCCCTAGCCCCCAAATCCTAAATCCTAGCCCCTTCCCCACTCCCAACTCCTAACTCCCGACTCCCTCTCCCCTTATGCCACTCCCCACCGTCATCCTCCCCGGCTACCTCGCCGGAGCTGGCCCCTACCGCGAAATGGAGCAAGCGCTCGAAAGTCTGGGCTTTGTTGTCGCCACGGTTCCGCTCAAGCGTTCTGATTGGTTTCCCACGTTGGGGGGGCGATCGGTTACGCCGATTCTGGAGCAGTTGGATGCAACGGTGAAGCGGGTACAGGATAAAACTGGGAGCGATCGCCTCAATCTAGTCGGCCATTCGGCAGGGGGCTGGATTTCGCGAATTTATTTGGGTGAGGTGCCTTACCTGATCCATGCGGGCGATCGCACCAAAACTGGCTTGTGGAAAGCCCATCCCCAAATCTCAACCCTAATCACCTTGGGCACGCCCCACACCAGCCAAGAGCGCTGGACCAAACGCAACCTCAACTTTGTCAAAGACAACTATCCCGGTGCGTTTTATCCCACCGTTCGGTATATCTGCGTTGCAGGCAAATCCATTTACGGACAGCGATTGCGCAGTTGGTTCGCCCACAGTAGTTACGAACTCACCTGTGGCCAGGGCACCTGCTGGGGCGATGGCATCACCCCCATCGAAGCCGCCCATCTCGACGGGGCAACCAACCTCACCCTAGAAAACGTGCTGCACTCACCTAGACCCGGCAAACTCTGGTACGGCAGTGCCAGCATTGTGCCACATTGGGCCACATACCTGCAGTAGCACACGCTAGGCGTCGATCCCCATACATCGCCCGAATGCCCTATCCAGCTCGGTTAGGCGAAGCCAAGTTGCGAAAACGCGTGAACTGCGGCTCAAACAATAGCTTGACTGTGCCAATGGGACCATTTCGGTGCTTGGTCAAAATCACTTCGGCAATGCCGCGATCGGGCGTATCGGGATTGTAGTACTCATCCCGGTAGAGCATGACAATTAAGTCTGCATCCTGTTCGATGGCACCCGATTCCCGCAAGTCTGACATCATCGGACGCTTGTTTGTTCGAGCTTCTACACCACGGCTTAGCTGAGACAGGGCAATCACAGGCACATTTAGCTCCCGTGCCATTCCTTTCAGCGCACGGGTCACCCGCGACAGTTCTTGCACCCGGTTTTCAGAACCGCTACCCTCCATCAGCTGCAAGTAGTCAATCAGCACCAGCCCCAAAGCACCGCCCTGCTCAGCCTGCAAGCGCCGCAGTTTGGAGCGCATATCAGTTACCGAAATGTTCGGCGTATCATCAATAAAAATCGGCATTTGCGACAACGCACTAATGGCGTAGCCCAACGGCTCCCACTCATTTTGGCTAATGCGGCCCGATCGCAGCCGTCCGCTTTCCACCTGAGCCTCGCTCGACAACAAACGGTACACCAGCTGCTCTTTCGACATTTCTAAGCTGAAGATGGCAACGGGCAGTTTGTGAAACGCCGAAATATTTCGAGCGATGTTGAGACAAAAGCTTGTTTTTCCCATGGCGGGTCGTGCCGCCGTAATGATCAGGTCCGATCGCTGGAACCCCTGAGTCATGGCATCCAGGTCATAGAACCCGCAGGAAATCCCCGGCAGCACCATGCCCAACGAACGGCTTTCGATATCAGAAAACGTGGAGGTCAAGATATCGGATGTGGGCACCAGCGCCTGGTTGGGGCGAGATTGGGTAATGCTAAAAACCTTTTGCTCCGCCTGATCCAGAATATTTTCTAATGGGGTTCCCGTCTCGTAAGCGAGATAGCTAACCTCGGTGCCGACCTGAATCATGCGGCGGCGCACATACTTGTCATTCACCAACTGGGCATACTGATCGATATTTACCGCACTCACGGTGCGATCGACGAGTTGGGCAATGCGAGCCTGCCCACCCACTTTTTCGAGGGTGCTCTGGTCGTGCAGATAGCTGGCCACGCTCATGAGATCGGTCGGCTGCCCCTGGCCCATCAAGGTCAAGGCGGCACGGTAAATTTCTTGATGGGCGGTAATGTAAAACGCTTCGGGACGCAGAAGCTCTGCCACCCGGCCAATGGCTTCAGGATCGAGCAAAATGCCACCCAAGATGGCCTCTTCCGCGTCAATATTTTGCGGAGGCAGGCGATCGCTGTATGCTTGAAAGTTAAGTTCTTGAACCATAAATGGCAGAGTCGCAGCAGCGAGAACACTCGAACCGTAACCGAGTACCAGACGAAGTCCACCACACGCCCCTAAGCTTACACAGCCGAAGCCAACATAGCTAAATTAGGGAAACCCTACCCATAGTAGGCGATACGACTTTTGTGTCTAGCGAACTCTAGATGTGGAGTAGCCTCATTATAAGGGGCAATCGCTCTGAAACGGGGCCTCTGGCACGAAAGTCCACAAACCGAGGCACAACAAGCACCAGTTGTGATTGCATGGCCTGTTTTTGTCCCATTCCGCACCCTATCACCGTTGGCTGAATCACTCAGCCGAGGACACGCCCACGATGATCATGAGCGTGCGATCGCCAGCTTCCAGCGCTACAACCTCAATATCAGCAACAATTCCAATACAAAAGTACTCCACAACATCTATTGTTGCAGAGTACTTCCGTACTGATTGATTAAATTCACGAAATCTTTATATCGGCGGCTATTCAGCGGCTGCAGTCGCAACCACTTCGATCGCGACAGTTGCAGACACCTCAGGATGAAGCTTCACCTCAACCGAGTAACTGCCAAGCTTGCGCACTTCAGGCACATCTACACCACGGCTATCGACTTCGATACCCGATGCAGCCTGAATGGCTTCGGCCACTTCGCGGTTGGTCACAGAACCAAAGATGGCATCTTTTTCGCCAGCTTGCTTCTCGATCTGAATCGCAGGCAGCTTCTCGAGTGCAACCTTTTGCACGTCGGCATCTTTCTTCATCTCGGCTAGGCGCTTGCGCTCTTCTTCGCGACGACGCTCAACCTGTCTCAAAATTCCGGGAGTTGCATTCACTGCCAACCCTTGAGGTAGCAGATAGTTACGAGCGTAGCCGGGCGCAACTTCTACCAAATCGCCCGATCGCCCGAGTTTGTAAATATCCTGGTTCAAAACCAACTGCACACGTTTCGCCATGAGCCTTCCCAATAAACCAACTTCCGATGATACCAAACAGCCCGGAGCGATCGCAACAACTCATCCAGGAAAACCCGACGAATTCAGGCCCATCCGTTTCCCAACTGTTTCTAAGTTCACCGACTCCACTAGGAGAAAAATTGACGCCACACAGCGCCCACAGCCGCACCCGAACCCGCAACCAATCCCATAATGCCGCCTTCAATCGCAGCCTGAGTTGGAGATTTGGTCACGCATTCGTAGGTTGGATGGTCAGATTCCACGCATTTGGTATTTTCTGCCAGTGCAGCACTGCTGTTGAGCACAACGCCCGATACAGCACACACCGCAAACAATAGCAAAAACCGGAACTCTTGCTTTTTAGGATGATTGGCCATAGTTGTGTGGGAACGCCCGTTTAAGTTACGTCTTTGGATAGATTACCCATCTACAACGGTTTGATAGCACTTTCCGCAGCGATCGCTAGAACTTATATTTCAGCACTGATCAGAGAAAATCCATGAGCCTGCTAGAAAGCATTTGCGAGTAGGAACCGCTCTACCCGGTCTCTGCAACCTAACCGCAATGAATGGGCAATCCACGATCGAACAGGTGATGCTAGAGACATTCATCTCAAATCCTCAAACGAGACGACCAAGCTATTTAGTTAGTTCCGCCTCAAGATAGAGATTTTCTCTGTACTATAGCCCCGAATTCACGCTAAAAACGCGTCTAACGCCTCGCGAGTTGGCAAGGAAGGCTGTGCCCCAGCTTTGGTCACCGACAGGGCTGCAACCGCCGCCGCTTGCCGGGTGGCTTGCGCCAAGTCGAGTCCGCTGGCGATCGCCGCCGCCAGTCCGCCATTAAACGCATCCCCCGCCGCAACCGTATCAATCGCCTGCACCGGAAAGCTAGGGATTTCAAACTGCTCGGTCGGCGTTACACACAGAGCCCCCTGCCTGCCCAGTTTCAAAATTACTGTGTGCACTCCGCGCGATCGCAGTGTGGTGGCGGCTTGTAGGGCAGAGGCGCGATCGCTCACCGGAAACCCCACCAGTTGCCCAGCCTCCACCTGATTAGGCGTGAGGATGTCTATCAGGGGATACAGCTCAGCCGGTAAATCCGTGCGAGCGGGAGCCGGATCGAGAATGACCGTCACGCCAGCCGCTTTGGCCGCTTTGGCCGCTTCTACCACTACGGGCAACGGCACCTCCAACTGAAGCAGCAACACACTGGCGTCCGGCAGTCGCTCCTTTAACCGATCGACATGGGCCGTGCCCATCCGCCCATTGGCTCCTGGCACCACAATGATGTGGTTTTCGCTGGCGTCATCCACTGCAATCACTGCAACTCCAGAATGGGTTGACTCATCCACCAAAATGCGATCGCACCCAACTCCATCGGCCCGCAGCGCCGCAAGCAGCGTTTGCCCAAAGCCATCATTGCCAACCTGACCAATCATTTCCGTTGCCACGCCCAACCGCGCCACGGCAACCGCCTGGTTTGCCCCCTTGCCACCCGGAATGGTTTCAAACGAATGGCCCGTCAAGGTTTCACCCGGTTTAGGTAAATGGGGCGTACGGGCAACAAGATCCATGTTGAGGCTGCCAAACACAAGAACGGTCATAGTTTAGCGGTAAACGTGAAACAGAACGTCTCTATTGTGCCTGGAGCATGGCGTTCTGGCGCAATGTGGGGCAAGGAGGCTGTTCATGCCAATGAGACTGGACTTACGCATTGATGTTGTGGGTAGGGGGCTTCGCCCCCTACCCACAACATCAACACACCAGATTTAGTGGGCTTGCGTAAGTCCTGTGAAAGATTCATGTCAGGAATCGGGCGATCGCAGCGGGTTTACCCAGCCTCGTGACGTTCTCAAAATTCATCCAGCCAAATCACAAAAAGTCCAACTCAGTCCGTTTGCGGAATGGGTGAAATCTGTCATGATCAGACTATGTTAAGAAATTTATTGTCCCTCATTCTCATGGTGCTGGTGTGGCTGGGTGGCGCACTGCCAGTCGCGGCCCAAAGCCAACCCGAGGTTGTTTCTGTCAATGTGGAGCAGCTCAGCGACCTACGCGAACAAGCGTTTACCGCAACAAACCAGGGCAATTTTGCGCTGGCAGAAACCTACTGGACGCAAATTTTGGATCAGATGCCAGACAGTGCGGCAGTGTGGAGTAATCGCGGCAATGCTCGGGTGAGCCAAAACAAGCTGGAAGAGGCGATCGCCGATTATAACAAGGCGATTGAGCTGGCTCCCGACGCGCCCGATCCCTATCTCAACCGAGGCACCGCCTGGGAGGGGTTGCAGCAGTGGGACAAGGCGATCGCCGATTACAACACCGTGCTGTCACTAGATCCCAATGATCCCGCTGCGTACAACAATCGTGGCAATGCCGAAGCTGGCAAGGGGAATTGGGACGTGGCGATCGCCGACTACAAACACGCCGCAGAACTCGCCAAAGATTTTGCCTTTGCCCGCGCCAACTATGCGCTGGCGCTCTACCAAGTTGGCCAAACGGATGACGCCATTCGCGAAATGCGCAACATTGTGCGCAAGTATCCCCGCTTTGCCGATATGCGCGCCGCTTTGACCGCCGCGCTATGGGTCAACGGTCAAAAGGGCGAAGCCGAGAGCAACTGGTTTGCGGCCCTTGGCCTCGACGCTCGTTATAAAAAAATTGACTGGGTGAACAATGTGCGCCGCTGGCCTCCAGCCATGAGCGCCGCGCTAGAGCGCTTTCTCAACCTGCAATAGCCCTTGGGATTCATCGCGCAAAGCATGGAGAATCTGGCGCTTCATCTCGACAAATTCGGGAGAGAGCTTAATGTCTAGATCTCGCTGTTCGGGCAGAGCGATCGCCTGCTCTAGTTTGATGTGTCCTGGATTGCGGCCCATCACATAGACTCGTTGCGACAGGAAAATGGCCTCTTCCACATCGTGAGTAATCATGAGCACGGTGACGTGGGTTTGCCGCCACAGCTCCAACAAAAACTGCTGCATCTGCTCTTTGGTTTGGGCATCGAGGGCGCCAAAGGGTTCATCCATCAGCAACACTTCGGGTTCGTTGGCCAAGGCACGGGCGATCGCCACTCGCTGTTTCATCCCGCCAGAAAGCTGTTTGGGATAGGAATGGGCAAACGCCGTTAGTCCCACCACATTCAGGTAATAGGCCACACACTCTTGCTGCACCGCTTTGGGGAGTTTGCGCAGCTTCAGCCCAAAGGCAACATTTTGCGCCACCGTTAGCCAGGGGTACAGCGTATAGCCCTGAAACACCATGCCGCGATCGGCACCCGGCCCGGGCACCACCTCGCCATCCACCCGCACCTGGCCAGAGGTGGGCGGTACCAGTCCCGCAACAATGTTGAGCAGCGTTGACTTTCCGCAGCCCGATGCCCCCACCAAACACACAAACTCACGTGGATGCAGGACTAAGTTCACCTCCTGCAAAACCGTCAACGATCTGCGCCGAGTCGTGTACTGCTTCGTGAGCTGCTGCACCTCTAGCTTGGGGCGATCGCCCCTCTGCCAGGAATTGGACATAGATTCGGTAAACGGTTGATCCAGCATAGAGCCACAAAACTTTTGGCAGGCATTAGGTCAGTCTCTCCATTAAGCAGGGGTCGCCGCCCAACAAAAAGTAGTGGCCGCTACAGAGTCGAACAGAGCGATCGCTCAACAATACGCCTGAGCATCTTTCCCTGAGGTTCCCTGGGGTTTTCCATGTTCACCGTCTTCTCAACCTTGTCACGAAACCTCTATGTCCGTAGTACACGACCGCTCAAACCCGCCGTCCATACCTACCAAGCAGTTTCTCCAGCCTTCAGTCTTTTGGAGTATTCGGCAGGGGTTTCCGGTTGGCTTGTCCGTGGTGCTGATGGTGGGGGCGATCGCCCTTCCCATCCTGCTGTGGGCGCTTATAAGCTATGGCGGCTGGGTGCGGCCTATCTTTTTGCCAACCCCAACTGCTGTCGTGCAAGCAGGGTCAGCGTTGTTGCAAGAGGGTCTAGTCACCGATGTGATGGCTAGTTGTAGCAGGGTGGCAGGTGGATTTCTACTAGCAGCCATTGTGGGCGTTCCGATTGGCTTGCTCATGGGCACCTTTCACAGCATGGATCGCATGTTTGCGCCATTGGTTGGCACCGTACGCTACATGCCAGTCGTGGCCTTTGTGCCCCTGCTGGTAATTTGGGTTGGCCTCGGCGAAACCTCCAAAATCCTCATCATCTTCCTCGGAGTAGTGCTGTACAACGCCATCATGGTGGCCGATGCTGTCAAATTCATTCCCAATGACCTGATCAACGTCGCCTACACACTGGGGGCCACCCGTCGCGATGTGCTGCTTCAGGTGATTATGCCCGCGACTTTTCCAAGTGTGCTAGATACGCTGCGAGTCAACATCTCCGGCGCATGGAACTATCTGGTGATTGCCGAACTCGTCGCCGCTCAAAATGGTTTGGGGTTCCGCATCGTGCAATCTCAGCGCTTTCTACAAACCGACAAAGTGCTATTTTGCATCGCGCTCATTGGTGTGATTGGTCTTCTACTGGACTACCTGCTGAAGTGGATCTCGCGCCAGCTCACACCCTGGGCCGACCAAACTCGCCATTAATCCCGCCATGTCGTGCACCTGAGGGATGGATCAGTCGAAGTGCTCATGTTTACCTCCGTGTCTCGTCTGCGACCATGAGCACTTTTGGGAAGCAGTCCCTAGATCCCGATGGATCGCTGCCGCTCTAGCGCCACCAGCGACAGAAACTCGTATCCCAACTGGGCACCCAGGTGTGCTGTAATCTGCCCATGATCCATGGCTGGCAATACCTCCACCACATCGCCGCCCACCCAGTTAAGTCCGGTGCAGGCTCGCAGATAGGCCAACCCCTGAAACGTGGTGGGACCACCCACCTCTGGCGTTCCCGTTCCTGGTGCATAGGCCGGATCAAAAAAGTCCACATCAAAGGACAAAAACGCCTTGGCATCGCCAACGGTACGCCGCACCAAATCGCCAATTTCCTGAGGGGTGCGCGGCAGCAGCTCGGTGGTGGTCAACACAGTAAAGCCCATATTTCGCGCCATTTGTAAATCGCTGGGATCGTACAGAGGACCACGCATACCCAATTGGAGCGATCGCTCCGGCAAAATCAGTCCTTCTTCCACCGCACGGCGAAACGGCGTTCCATGCGTATATTTGTGGCCAAAGTAGCTATCCCACAAATCGCCATGCGCATCGAAATGTACCAGCGCCAGGGGGCCATGTACCGCTGCCAGCGCCCGCAACTCCCCCAACGCCACACTGTGATCGCCCCCAATGCCCAGCGTGATCACGCCAGCCTCCGCCAACGGTTTGAGGGTTTTGGTAATGGCATCCAGGCTATCTTCAATAAACCCTGGCACAACCGGAGCATCGCCAAAATCCACACAGGACAGGGTTTCAAACACTTGCACATTCAATTCGGGATTGTAGGGGCGCAACAAGGCTGAGGCACCGCGCACCGCCTCGGGGCCAAACCGGGCACCCACCTTGAACGTCGCACCCGTATCGAACGGGAGGCCGACGATTGCCACATCCACATCCGTTGGGTCTTGCACATAGGGCAGGCGGGCAAAGGTGCGAATGCCAGCAAAGCGAGGAGATTCGAGAGAGTTAGCGGGTTGGTAGCGAGGTTTGCGAAGTTGTTGCATAGAAAAAATAGGAAGTGGGGAATTGGGAGTGGGGAGTGGGGGAAGGGGCTAGGGTTTAGGGTTTTGGGGCTAGTTTTGGGTTAACCGGGCAGGAGGAAGCAGGAGTGGGGTTGACGATGCCATTGGGTCGTCACGATGGGTGGGTTACGATTCCACATCTGTTTGCAGGATGCTCACGGTTTGGCCGATGCGGGGTTTGCCAAAGCGCTCCCAGGCATTGCCGCCACGCAAAAATAGTTCCATCCAGCGAATGGGCTGGCCGTTGGGGTCGAGCCAGCCGGAGCTGCCGGGAGCCAGAGCCAACGTTCCTTCAGAGACGCGGAAGCTACCATCAGAGTAGACGGCATCGCTCACTACATCGCCAACGCGAACCACCACTTTGGTTTGGGGAGCCAGGGTCATGGTGTGGGCGGCCAACGTCGTCTTGATATTGCCATAGCCGTCGATCCAGGCGATGCGATCGCCCGGTACATCGGGAATATCGTGAGCGCTGATGGGATCGCCGACCAAGCGAAAGTCAGCCTGGGCGATCGCCATGGCCGCCGTAGGAAACACATCTCGCGAGCGAAACTGGGAGCCACCCCGATCCACATTGACCATATGGATCGTTTGCGCCAGAGACTTCACAAACGAGAGTGTGTAGCCGGCATTCACGCCTACTACTTTCACACCATTGGGCAGCAGAACATAGGTCAGCCCTTCGCCTTCATTGTTGCGTCGGGCTTGGGGATCATCTTGTCGAGGGGCGCAATTGTGATAGATCAAGCGATTGGGATTGCCCGGATTGAGCCCCAGCTGAGCGATCCAAAAGCCCGTCGCTAGGGTGTTAAAAGGTGGCACCGACAACCAATGCACCTGAGCTGTTGGCATTGCCAGCAACAGCCGCTGCGTCACCTCCAAAAACGCAGGATCGCCCGTTCCATAGTCTGCAATCAGAGAAATTAGCATAAACCACCCATCCCAGATATGAGTTGCGCCAGCGGCGCACTCTTGACCGTGAGGGGATGTTCATCCCCTTACTTGCTGTAATAAGCCAAGCCAGAGCCAGTCACATTGCTGCATCACAAAATGACATAATGAACCCCAAGCGCTAGACCCATCGTGATCGCCAGGTTGCTTCGACCGTGATTTTTTGAAAGTACTTGCTCAGCAAGATCAAAAAATTACAATTTCCAATCAGCGCATTGAGCCCAATGGATGCAGGTTGCGTTGTGGTCTAGTGGTGCTCTGTTGTCCCTTCACTTAGAGTCTACCGTTGCAGTTCAATCCTACTCAGCTTGCTGGTTTACCGTTTTTTGCCCGAATTGGCGCTTTTTTAGGGCTGCTTGGGCTGGTATGGCTCCCCTTTGCTGGACTCATTGCTTGGCAAATCGAGGATGCCAATACGGTCACAATTTTGGCGATGTCGTTGCTGTTTGTTGAGTTTTTATTTTTTCTGCGCTGGTGGGGACACCGGGTTCACCGCATTCCCCAAGTTTTTGCTCACTATGGACTGGTGCGATCGCCCAAGAATGGAGCCGAGTTCGCCTGGGGGCTGGGGCTGGGGCTGGGGGTTTTGGGGGTGATGTTTGGGGTGCAGGGCTGGCTGGGCTGGCTGACTTGGCAACCGTCAGAGACTTGGCTGCGGTTTTTGGTCGAGGGTTTGCTGGTGGGGTTGGGCACCGCCCTAGCCGAAGAATTGGTCTTTCGCGGCTGGATTTTGGATGAACTTCAGCGCGATTTCAAACCTGCGATCGCCCGCTGGGGAAGTGCGATCGCCTATTCAGTCCTGCATTTCATCAAGCCACTGAATGAAGTGTTAGTGCTCCTGCCTCAGTTCTTTGGCCTGTGGCTTTTGGGGATGGTGCTAGTTTGGGCAAAAACAGCCACCCAGCGGCTCGGCTTACCCATTGGCATTCACGCAGGCTTTGTGTGGGGCTATTACCTGATTGCAGTCGGCAAACTGGTGCGCTACACCGGGCAGGTTCCCGACTGGGTCACGGGCCTTCACAACAACCCTCTGGCGGGTCTGATGGGGCTGGTGTTTTTGTTTGGTCTAGCGATTTACCTCCGTCGCTATGCCCTCACCCAAGCCAAGGCTGAACCTGCCACACTTCAATCCAATACGCTTCATTAAAGTTCTCAAACTGTCTTGAAACATGAGTGATGAATAAGCTGAAAAGCCCTGAACCAAAACTGACGTTCTTGAGGCTCTGACAACAATGTGCAGAGCCGCCATAGACCGAATTCATGGCTCTGAGCCAGCTTTCTCCCAGCAGTCTACTTAGCAATTCAGACAGATTTGGGCTGGGCAGACTAAAATGATGGACATCTGACGATGCGCAGATAGCGATCGCGCTGATGCTCGATGCCGAACGTTGAGCCATCTTCAGAAGAATCTGAAACTTCCATCAGCCATTTTTTGCTATGTCAAGCCAGCTCGATTCTTATACGCTTCCCCCTGCTGTCAAGCGCGTTGCCAATGCCTTCCGTCTCACAGGATGGGTTAGCTTCTGGGCACAGGCCGCCATGGGAATCATTTCAACACTGGTCTTGTTCTTTAGCAGCCTATTTATCAATACCAATCGCACCATTCCCAACATTCCCAATGTGGGAAGCACCGTTGTCCGTAGTAACAATCCTGGATTAGGTTTTGGCTTGTTTCTCACAAGCGGTGGGCTTATTGCTCTATATTTAGGCATTTTTTGGGCCTTCCGCTATGTGCAACTATCGCGTCGGCTCAAGTCGTCCAAAACGCAGTCTCGTCCCAAGCGGGGCGATGCCTTTCAAATTCTGCGTAACGGGCTCGTCATCAGCATCATTGGCATGTTTTTAACGCTGCTAGGTGCTTTTTCTATTGTGGGTGCTCTGGTTGGTAAATCGTTTCAGTTTGGGGTGACCCTGGGGGGGCTGCCGTCCAACTTTATTGAGGGTGCCGACATTTTTACCGTTCAGGGCGCATTGCTGGTTTTGTTTGGCCATTTCTTGGCGACCGTGTCGTCGCTGTGGCTGCTGCGCACCATGAACCGACAGTAATTTGTAGCACTCGTTGGAATGAGGGCCGTTTTTTTCAGCTGTTGATGACATTTTTATTGAACAGACTGGTGAGTGGCGATCGCCCTCTCCCATATCCACAAACGTGCTCAAACGTTTGGCTAGTCCTGGTTCCAGGCTAGATCGTTCATGCTTCACGCAGGCGATCGCAGCAATTGCTATGGCTAGAGTATTTCTCACGAGACTGGCCAAGCCATGCAGGATCTGGCAAAGTGTTGCAGGAGGGTTAACAACAAAAAGCCATGCAGAATTCGCGGTTCTGGCAATTTTGGTTCCACATCAATCCCAAAACCATTCGCCAAACCATTGCTCGAGTTGGCGACCATCGTCTTCCCGGTCTAGCCGCAGAAATGGCGTATAACTCAATGCTGGCTTTGTTCCCCGGAATTTTGGCCGTCATTACCGCTATTGGCATTTTCCAATCCCTCACCGAAACCTTTAACAACCTGGTACAGCAAATTAGCGAAATTGTCCCCGATCAGGCGATGAGCTTGATCGAAGATTTTGCAGCTGAAATCAGCACCAGCCGAGATACGGGTCTGTTTTCAATTAGCTTTGCGATCGCCATTTGGGCTTCATCCGGTGCTCTCAGCGCCGCCATGACCGCCCTCGATCAAATCCATCAAATTCCTCCCAAAATGCGCCGTCCCTTTTGGAAGGCCAAGCCAATTTCGCTATTGATGACCATTGGCACCATTTTGCTGGTGCTCACGGCCATCTTTCTGGTGTTTATTAGCGACCTGATTATTCGCCACGTTGCCAGCCAAAACGATACCTTTGCTCCGTGGGTACTGACCTCGTGGCGGCTGCTGAGCCTACCACTCGCGTTGGGCATTATGTCCATTACCTTTGGCTTTATCTACCGCTTTGGCCCGAGTCGCTGGCAAGAAGGCAAACCCATCATGCCCGGTGCTATTCTCGCGGCGGTGTTTTGGGCATTAATTTCCAATCTGTTTCGGTTCTATGTCAGCAATTTTGGCGACTATAACCGCACCTATGGGGCCGTAGGAGCGGTAATTGTGCTGCTGCTATGGCTTTACCTATCGTCACTGGTACTGCTGATTGGCGACGAGCTGAACGTGGTGGTAGGCGAGGCGATGTTGGGCAGAATTACTCCCCGGCCACAGGAACGTCGAGCAGTTCAATCGGCTTTATTCAACCGGGGCCAGCGCTCTCGCCGCAGTGATTGAGCCCTGCTGGGGCTGAGCCTTGCAATCACATCAGTACGGCAATTCGCTGAGCGCCCGGATGGCAAATCACACAACGAGCGATCACTGCACAGTCGCTCATGCAATCAGCCACCCTACAGCGCAGGCAAATTCGCACAGTAAGGTTATGGATAGAAGGCAAGCTGAGGTAGGCCCAGCGTTTCATCCCAACCCATCATCAAATTCAGGCACTGAATTGCCTGTCCGGCCTGACCCTTCAAAAGATTGTCGATCGCAGACATGACAATCACTCGTCCGGTGCGTGGATCAACCTCGATACCGATGTAGCACAGGTTGGTACCACAGGCCCACTTGGTTTGAGGATAGGTCCCACTCGGCAACACGCGCACCCACGGGGAGGTTGACGTACGGTAGAACGCATTGTAAATCGTGAGCAAGTCATCGCGCACTAGGCCGGGATCGCGCATCGTCGCATACACTGTCGCCAAAATTCCCCGCACCATGGGCACCAAGTGCGGCGTAAATTGCACCAGCACTTCATGTCCAGCCAAGTCGCTACACACCTGCTCAATTTCGGGGGTGTGACGATGGCGACCGCCGACTCCATACGCCCCAAACGAGCTATCAGCTTCGGCCAGCAGCATATTGGTTTTGGGCGGTTGCCGTCCGCCGCCAGAGGTGCCGGACTTGGCATCAATGATGGCGGTTTCTGGAATGATCAGCCCTTGTTTGAGCAATGGGGCGATCGCCAGCAAACTTGCCGTTGGGTAACAGCCCGGACAGCCTACCAGCTGAGCTTCGGCAATGCGATCGCGATAAAGTTCCGGCAGGCCATACACAGCCGTGCTGGCGATCGCCTGATCGGCGCGCTCTTGCCCATACCAACGCTCATAGGTCGGCAGGTCACTAAACCGATAGTCTGCTGACAGATCTAGCACCTTACAGCCCTTCTCCAGCAAGCGAGGCGCCATTTGAAATGCCAACCCATTGGGCAGGGACAGAAACACAATTTGACAGCGATCGCCAATCACCTCCAGGTCCACCGGCTCAACCACCAGCGGGACCCGATGCCCCAAGTGTGGATAAATATCGCCAAACAGCTTGCCCGCCGTACTGTTGCCGCCAATGTACACCAACTCTAGCAGCGGGTGGTCAAGCAAGAGGCGAACCAGCTGCACCCCTCCATAGCCCGACGCCCCAACAACCCCAACAGGAATCTTATTTGAATCACCCATCTCGGCTGACCCTACACACCAAATAACGAAACGACAGGAAGCACTAACTCAACCCGAATCATGGCCATAGCTGGGTGCCACACTCAGGAAACGCCGCTATGCCACATTTCCCAACCATGCCCGACCTAGGAATACTCAACGTGAATGATTAGTAGGAATACAATAAACTAACCTGCTAGATTGCGCTATCAAGCTAGGCATCGAATTCTAGCAAAATAGCTGATACAACAACTCTGCCCACCGAGGTCATCCTTCCACGCAGAACCTCGTTCTGGCAGATACAATGAGAAAACGCTTCAAGAAAATTTAAGATTTAATCGAGACGTTTCTGTGCAACCGCTTCACCTTTCCCAACCCAACCCTTCTGGCTCTACTTTGCCCTTTGAGTTTGACTCGATTGAGGCAGCCTTGGCCGATCTTAAGGCCGGGCGTATGATTGTCGTCGTGGATGATGAGAATCGCGAAAATGAGGGGGATCTCATCGGGGCCGCACAATTCGCCACACCCGACATGATCAACTTTATGGCGGTCGAGGCCAGGGGGCTGATTTGCTTGGCCATGTCGGGCGATCGCCTGGATGAGCTAGAACTGCCGCTTATGGTTAGCCCCAGCGCCTACGAAGACAGCAACGAGCAAACCGCCTTTACCGTTAGCATCGACGGGGCCGTGCACCTGGGCGTTACAACGGGCATTTCTGCCGACGATCGCGCCAAAACAATTCAAATTGCCATCAACCCCAGCAGCAAGCCCACCGATCTGCGTCGTCCGGGACACATTTTTCCGCTGCGGGCCAGAGAAGGTGGCGTGCTGAAGCGGGCAGGCCACACCGAAGCCGGGGTCGATTTGGCAAGGCTCGCAGGGCTATACCCAGCCTCGATCATTTGCGAAATTCAAAACCCCGATGGCTCCATGGCACGCCTGCCCGAGCTAATTGAATATTCCCGCCATTATGGGCTCAAAATCATTAGCATTGCCGACCTCATCAGCTATCGGCTAGAGCATGAGCGGTTTGTGCATCGCGAGGCGATCGCCGATTTACCCACACAGTTTGGCCTGTTCAAAATCTATGCCTACCGCAATTTGCTCGATAATTCAGAGCACGTGGCGATCGTTAAAGGTGACCCAGCCAGCTTCAGCGATCATCCCGTTTTGGTGCGGGTTCACTCCGAGTGCCTGACCGGAGATGCCCTGGGTTCGCTGCGCTGCGACTGCCGTATGCAGCTGCAAGCCGCCCTCAAAATGATTGAAAGCGCGGGGGCTGGGGTGGTTGTTTATCTGCGGCAAGAGGGGCGCGGCATTGGCCTAGTGAACAAGCTGAAAGCATACTCGCTGCAAGACATGGGGCTCGATACCGTCGAGGCCAACCAGCGCCTTGGCTTTCCAGCCGATCAGCGCAACTACGGCATGGGTGCCCAAATTTTGAATGATATTGGCGTGCATCAGTTCAAACTGGTCACGAACAATCCCCGCAAAATTGCCGGACTCAAGGGTTACGGTCTGGAAATGGTAGACCGAGTTCCCCTGTTGATTGAGGCGACGCCCTACAATGCCGATTATTTGGCCACCAAGGCCGAAAAGCTGGGCCATCTCTTCTTGCAAACCTATTTGGTCACGGTGGCGATTCGCTGGCAAGACAGCCCATCCATGACCGACAAGTATGAGCGGTTAGAAAAGCTGCGACACTTGGCCAAAAATCAAGATTTGGTGGTGCAAGAGGAGGTGCGTCCGGTGGCGATCGCCCTATTTGACCGTGCATCGTTGATTGTGCATTTAGGCGTCGAGAAACCCAATCCAGACCCGGTTCAGTGGTACGAGCAGCCCAACTCATCGCTGACTCAAGCAATCGCCCGCGTGTTGGACGACATCACCCGTTGGAATTCGGTGGAGCAGCTAGAGTTTTTGGTATCGACCGGGACAGACCCCATGCTGAACCTACAGGTGCAAATCGATCGGCAGCTTTTCCGCCTCGATCGCAGCGATCGCACCGATGCCATGCAGCCCTCGGCGCTCTTTAGCGATCTGCAAACTCAGCGCATTTATGCGTTCTCTACCCACAGCCCCAACGACTAAAGTCAAGCACCATCCCCCTCCATGTCATGGAGACAGTTGCGTAGAGATGGGGCGATCGCCCTATCTCTACAGCACCATTCGTTGGGGTCGGCTCGCAGCCATAGAAATTCCTTCGGTGGCTACAGAATGAACTGAAACAACATGCTGGCCAAACCACCCAAAAAGTCCAGGAAGCCGCTACGGCGCTTGGGCTTTTGGTCGGCTTCGGCTTGTTCAATCGCGCGAATGCCTTCCACAAACTGCACAGATGCAACCTGCCCGCTCGTATTTCCCTGTTGAAGATACATTTGCTCTGCCACTTGAGCATCTTGCACAGCCCCAACGGAATCGTTGATTTGAAACCGAGCCGCCCCACGCGCCAACACCGCATGGGCAAAATTGGGATTTAGCGCCAGCGATTGGTTAAAGTAGGCGATCGCCCCCCGAAAGTTGCCCCGCTGATTTTCCTGCAAACCCCACAAATAATAGTCCTCGGCAGACACGACCGTGGTCGGGGCACCGACGGCTCCATGCAAAATTGCCCCTTCCAGGTTTGCCCCTTCTAAATTTGCTCCAACGAGGTAAGCTTCGCGCAGGTCGGCACCGCGCAGGTCAGCCCCGCGCAGATTGGCACCGCTCAGGTTGGCATTCATCAGCCCCGCCCCAACCAAATTCGTGTTGGACAGGTTGGCTCCTGCAAGGTTTGCCCGGTTGAGGTTGGCCTGCATTAAGTTAGAACCACTCAAGTCTGCCCCTGGCAAATTGGCATAGATCAGTCCTGCCCGAGTCAGCTCGCATTGCTGACAGGAGCGGGTTGCCATTAGCTGTTGCACATGCTCCAAGTTCTCTGCACGGGCTGGCAGTGCAATTCCGAGGGAGGTCAACAGAGCGATCGCAGCCATGGAGTTGAGTTTCATGATCCCACCAATACGAAACGACACCAGGTTCAAGGAGTTAATCCCCTCAGGATAGCGCTCTCGTCCGGGATTGCATCAACATTTCTAGGATGATTTGGGCAGCGCGATCGCACACACCAGGCTCGCCCATGACTTGGCGCATTTCCTGATAATCCTCAAGGGTTTGACGACGGCGATCGGGGTTCAGCAATAGCTCCATCGCCGTTTGGGTAACCGCTGCGGGGGTGGCTTGATATTGCAAAAACTCTGGCACAATCGACCGCATCAGCATCAGATTCACGGGCGAAATAAATGGCACTGAAAACTTGAGGATATGCTCAGCAATCCAGGCTGTGAGCGGATTCACCCGATACAGCACCACCTGGGGCACGTTCATCAGAGCAATTTCTAGATTGACCGTGCCGGACTTCGTAACCGCCAGATCCGACGCTGCAATGACCGTTTCTGATTGTTGCAGCACAGGCGTAGCCCGCAGACCATAACGCCGAATCGCCTGCTGAATCGGCTGTTGAAACGATTCCATCGACACGGGAATCCAGAAATGGGCCTGGGGCAGTTTTTCTTGAATGTGTTGTGCCGCCTGGCACATGATGGGCAGCAAATACTTCAGCTCTTGCCGACGCGATGCGGGAATGAGGGCGATTGCTACCTGCTCTTCTGGAATGCCCAATGCTTGTCGGGCCAATGTGCGATCGGGAATCTGCTGGTGATAGTCTACTAGGGGATGACCGACATAGCTGACATTGGCTCCATTCCGCCCAAAGTAACGCGCCTCTTCAGGAAACACCGCCAACAGTTGGTCGGTAATGGTGACAATCCGGCGCGTATTGGCCGGACCAAACGACCACACCCACTCCTGCGGGGCGATGTAGTAAGCCGTGGGCACCTGCGGCAAGTATTTGCGCACAAATCCCCCAATGCGAACATTGGGAGCCAGGTAATCAATCATCACCACGGCATCGGGCGGATGCTGACGCAAGTAGCGCCCAGCCCGCCGTTGAATCTGAAATGTTGGCAAAATGTACGGCAACGACTCCACCAAACCAATGGAGCCAACGGCGGTGGTGTTCCCTAGCAGGGTTGCGCCAGCCGCCGCCATACGATCGCCCCCCAGCGCCAAAATTTCCAGCTCAATCCCTTGCCGTTGAGCCTGCCGATTCAGAGCCTGAATCAAGCGTGCTCCCTGCAAATCGCCAGAGACCTCGCCCGTGCTAATAAACAGCCGCGCCTTCATCGCTCAGCCTTCATAGCTCATCGTGGGCGCGACGCCGTTTTGCCGGAATCACGCCGCGACGATGGGTAGTTTGCGCCATGTGCAAAAACTGCCGCAAATGCTCCAGATGCGCATTGCCCGACATTAAATCCAGTTCTTCCAACGCCCGATTAAATGGCAACCCCGAGCGATACAACAAGCGATACGCCTTTTTCAACAGCTGAAACGTGACGCCATTTTCGTCATCTACCAAACCAGCACGCTTTAAGCCGACATGGTTGAGCGATCGCACCCGTGAAGGATTGCCCTCCACCAACATATACGGCGGCACATCCCGATCGATGCGGCTCATGCCCCCCACCATGGCCAATCGCCCAATATGGACAAACTGGTGAATGCCTAGTACACCGCCAATTGTGGCCCGCGATTCAATATGGACATGACCCGCCATCGACACATTGTTGGCAATCACCACCTGATTTTCCAACACACAATCATGCGCGACATGCACATAGGCCATGAGCAAGTTTTGATTGCCAATGGCAGTTGCCCCTCCTACCCGCGTAGCTCGATTGATGGTGACATACTCCCGAATCAGGTTGTCATCGCCAATCTGTACCCGAGTGGGTGAGCCGTCATACTTCAAATCTTGAGGCTCTAGGCCAATTGCCGCGCCCGCAAAAATTCGATTCCGCTCACCAATCTCAGTCCACCCGTCAATCACCACATGAGCACCAATATCGGTATTGGCCCCCACCTTGACCTGACTCCCAATCACTGCATAAGCACCAACCCGAACTGTCGGATGGAGCTCGGCACCAGGATGAATCACAGCCGTGGGATGAACTAGGGTAGACAAGTGTTTTGAGTCTTCAGAAGGATAAAAGGAACTGGGCTGAGCAATAACCAAGGTTCGGGATAGATGCGAGTAAAGGATAGAAAATAGCGTTAATCAACCAGGGAAAACATGAGCTTGCCCTCGGCGGCCAGCTGCCCATCGACCTCGGCACGACCCTGCATCCAGCCAAACCTGCGTGACTTAATCCGCAATAGCTCAACGGTCATGATCAGCTGGTCACCGGGCACAACCGGACGACGGAAGCGAACGTTATCAATGCCTGCGAACATAAATAGGCCAACGGGGATGTCGGGCAGCTGGGTCAACACCACTCCTCCCACCTGAGCCATGGCCTCAATAATGAGGACACCCGGCATGATGGGGCGACCCGGAAAGTGTCCCTGAAAATGGGGCTCATTTACGCTGACATTTTTGATGCCAACGGCTCGTTTTTCGGGCACAAATTCGATAATGCGATCGACTAAAGAAAAGGGATAGCGATGGGGTAGAAGCTTGTGAATCTCTTCTACGGTGAATACAGAGGGATAAGGAGCACGGCTCACAACGGCAGTTTCGACGGGGTCTTGCACCGAGGTGGGCTGAACGGGTGTGTCTGTATGCAGGTCAGTCAGTGTGGACATGGGCGATCGGTTACATCACTACGGTAAAAAGACAAACAGCGACCCTCAGGCAAAAGCCGAAGCATTGCGCGGAGCACTTAGGGTTAGGTCAGGTGTTGGGCTAAGCGTCGAGCCAATTGAGTATGCAAATGGTGGCTCGCCTTATAAGCAACAATGTGGGCACGTGGGGCCACATCCAACAAACTCAAATCTCCTACTAAATCTAAAAGTTTATGACGCACTGGCTCATTTGAAAATCTTAAGGGAGGATTTACCCATCCTTCGTGGCTACAAACGAGCGCATTCTCTAAACTTCCGCCTTTAATTAACCCAAGGGTGCGAAGATGGTCAATCTGATGGGCGAGCCCGAAGGTACGAGCAGGGGCGATCGCATCTTCGAATCGTTCATGCTGGGGCGACCAGCTATACCACTGATTGCCAATGGCAGGCAGTTCAAAATCGATGCCGTAGGAGAAACGAAGTTCAGGAGCCGGGATGGCGGCAACAAATGCATCCCCATCATAAAACCATACGGGCTGCGTCAGATCAGCAACATAGCGCGATGCATCGGGCTGAGCAATCACGCCTGACTGCGCGATCGCCCTAGCCCACTCTAGCGCCGAGCCATCCAGCAACGGAACTTCCGGCCCGTTGATTTCGATGCGGGCGTTATCCACCCCCATTCCAGCCAGGGCTGCCAGCAGATGTTCCACCGTGCGAATGCGAGCCTCGCCCTGCACCAACTCGGTCGAGAGGGTTGTTTCATGCACATACTCAATCCGGGCGGGAATTTCTGGCTGACCCGATAAGTCAGTGCGGACAATCACGCGACCCCGGTTTGGCTCAGCAGGCAGGACTTTCACCTCGGCTATCTCGCCGCTGTGGAGCCCAACCCCCGATCGCACAAATGAGGTTGCCAGGGTGTGCTGTCGTGTGCTGAACACCGATGAATCGGGAGCTGGAGCGACTAAAAGTCCAGCATCTCCTTCCAAGAGCGATCGCGCTGTCTCATCCCCATGCTGGCCTGGAAAATCTGCTGCCATGGTTCCTAAAAACGCTCCCCAATCCCGAAGTGAATTCGGCCATCTCCCTCATCATTGAAGCCATAATCCACCCGAATGGGGCCAATCGGAGACTGAATACGAACTCCCAAGCCATAGCCAAATCCTGACCCTGGCTTGCCGCGCACAACCGACGGTTCACCAATCACATCTGTATCCGTGCCCAGCGTGGTACCAAAGTCGGCAAACAGCGCTCCACCCACAATCGAGAACAGCGGAAAGCGATACTCAACACTGGCCAGAGCAAAGGCTCGACCGCTGCCCACATCTCCTGCGTCGTAACCGCGAACTGAGTCTGTTCCACCCAGCGAGAAGGCCTCGTAGGGGGGCAAATCCCCTAGCACAACGCCACCCTGCACGTTAAATGCCAGCGTTTCGGCCCCGTCGTTGAAGTTGGTAAAGTTCACTGGGACATAGAAGCTGTAGCTACCGCGCAAACGGTTGAGCAAAATGCTGCCCTGACCGATAGGCACCGATTGCTCTGTGCTTAAGCGCAGGAAGGAACCACTGGTTGGTGTTAACGCGCTATTGCGACGATCTTGAGAGGCAGACAGTTGGAGCAGCAACAGGTCATCCGTACCGCTGCCGCTGAAGCTGAGCTGATTGCCCAACTCATCCACCGTGGCCAGCCCTCCGTCCTGCTCTTGAATGCGAATGTTTTGATACTGCAAGCCTAGCGAAGCCCGCCAACCGTTATCTAACGGACGACCAAAGCTGACACCGCCACCCAAACGACGCACCCGGGGGCGATCGCCATTGGGCAAAAACACCTCAGTCTCCCCACCCTGAAACACAATGGGAATCGTCCGGCGGCTAAAAGCATTGACCGTGTAAGACGTGCGGTAAGGGTCGCCAGCAATCCAGGGATCGGTAAAGTTGACATCAAACAACAGATCGCGCTCACCCACCTGGAGTTCTGCCGTCAGGCGCTGGTTGTTGCCACCCAGGTTCCGCTGTTGGTAGCTGGCCGTTCCAAACAAACCACTGGCCGAACTAACGCCCACACCCGCCGCTAGCGATCCGGTTTGAGCCTCCACAACATTCACAATCACATTTACCTGGCGAGGATCTTCCCCAGGATTGAGCGTGACTCGCAAGTCGTCAAAAATCCCTAACTGGAAAGCCCGCTGCAAATCGCGTTCAATTTGCTGCCGATTGAACACATCTCCCGGCTCGGTCTCAAACTCGCGGGTAATGATGAACTCACGAGTACGGCCCCGAATGGGTTCACCCTCATCATTGGTGGCTTCACCATCTTCATTCAAAAATTGAACCTGGATGTCTTCAATAATCCCTTCCGCGACCACCAGCGAAACCACCCCATCTGGCCCCACGCGAGGCGCGTCAATGACCTGCGCCAGCACATAGCCATTGTCTTGATACCAACGATTCAGTTGGTTCACCCCATTCTGAAAGTCATTGAGGTTTAGGGTTTGACCGTATTGCGGGCCAAAAATTTCGTTTACAACTTCGTCTGGCAAAACCTGACTGTCAACCACGCGCACCCCTTGCAGCACCGGGTTTGGCTCAACGACAAAGGTAATGCGCACACCCAGGGGCGTATCGGTGGGCACAGCACGCACATTCGAGAAGAACCCGGTTGCGAAGACGGAGTTGATATCTTGCTGGAGCTGCGATCGCGTGGTGGTTTGTCCCGCCTGAGTTGTAATCGCGTCGTAGACCTCGTTTTCTAAGGCACCCGCTCCTTCAACCAACACTTCAGCCACGAGCACTCGCGGTTCCTCAGCGGGCTCTTCCGTAGCTTGATCGGGCGCACTGGGCGCAGATTCGGTCGGCTCCACCTGTGCTAATACAAGAGACGGAGCAAATCCTTTTTCCACCTCGCTTGCTACAGTTTGTACAGCCTCACTCGCAGGCTGAGCAACTTCTGCTGTCATTTCTCCCGCAGGCAACTCGGGCTGGGCAGCGATCGCCCCCTCGACAGGGCTTGTCACTCCCTCTTCGACTGGCACAACAGCTTGGCGGCTGCTTGCAGAGGTAGCAGACTTTAACGACTGAGCCGAGTTGATAGACGCAATAGAGTCAATACGCTCCGGCTGGCTAACACTGGCACCATCTCCAACCATGGATGTGTGCACCGTGGATGCTTCAGCAGTAGAGTGATCCCGCTCAGGCAGGACATCTGGACTCAGCCCCGTCGGTTGCGGCAGGATAGTCTGCAGTTCAGCCACAGACTGAGTAGATTCAGCAGATTCAACCGCATCCGAAACCGCTTCAGCCGACTCCAACCCCTGCTCACCAGAAGCCGACGGCACCGTTGACGCTTGCACCCGACCAGGACTGAGCGCACCCAACATCGCAGACGCAGTCAAAACTGCCAAAAAACCTGTCGAAAACCGCATATCTTTCACGCCTTTGACACCTCTTCACACCCAGCCCACAACAGAAGCTGAATTGCCTTACTAGCCGACAGACAGCACGATTTTGCCAAAAGTTCCACTTGAACCTTTTGGCCCATTCGCAGTGCATGAGCCGCAGCAATTTTACAGCATTGTCTCGCACTTCTACCTATATTGGTTGTGCCAGAACTCGATCTAACACGCGTTGATATGCAGCTTCGACATCTCCCAAATCGCGGCGAAAGCGATCTTTATCCATCACTCGCTTATCCGGATCCGATTCTTCTTGGTTCCACAGCCGACATGTATCAGGGCTAATTTCATCCGCCAAGATCAGGCGATCGCTCCCATCAACTCCAAACTCCAGCTTGAAATCCACCAGGGTAATTCCACAGTTCTGGAAAAAGGCCGACAGCACCTCGTTGATTCTGAGCGCGAGCGATCGCAGCTCAGCTACTTGGTCTGGTGTGGCCAACTGCATCACCCGCAGACGATCCTCTGTCAGCAACGGATCACCCAAGTCATCATTTTTGTAATAGAACTCCACCAATGGCGGATTCAACTCGGTCCCCTGAGCAAGCCCGGTTTGTTTGCATAAACTACCCGCCGCCAAATTGCGCACTACAACTTCAATGGGCACAATCTTGACCGCACGCACCCGCATTTCATTGGCCGATGGGCAGTCAACAAAATGGGTAGGCACCCCCTGAGCCTCTAGCATTTGAAACAAATGGCTCGACATTTTGCAGTTGATTTCGCCCTTGCCAACAATGGTGCCGCGCTTTTGGGCATTGAAGGCCGTCGCGTCATCTTTAAAGAAGGTCAGCAGTACGTTGAGGTCCTCGGTGGCATAGAGGATTTTGGCTTTTCCTTCGTACAGCTTTTGCTCGTAAGACATAAGTGCAAGTCCGGTTAGCCCGGATGAAAAATTCGCTTATTTATTCTACCGAGCCAAGTTCTTGCCGCTGCCAAGGCTGACAGCAAACTCCACATTCTGGGGCTCGCCCTGTTCCCTCAATCTACATCCAAGCCATTCCGCCAAATTGCGCATTGCCACTTGGGATGCCGCCATCCGATCATGGGCATCATCCGCTGCAATCTCATACTCCAGTGAGTTCAGGCTAATGAGTGCAGGGCGATGAATTCAGGCCGACCCCAGCAAATCAGCCACGAAGCTCCCAAACAGCTGCGGTATGGCCCATGGCTCTAATTCCATCAACAGCTCAACAACAACTCAGCCCGTCGCTTTGGTTTAGCCTCAACACAGCCAGATTTTTCCCAAAGACAGCAAATTCAGCTGCAGATTAAGGCCAGGTTAACAACCTGAGGATGAGACTGTATTGAATCGTTTAATCCAAAGGACAGATTTTTTTGCCAAACGCTTGCTCCGCCGAATCAAAAAGATCTTGTAGAGGTGCATGAAGCAATGATGAATATATTGTTGAACGCTAAGATTTAGGTTAACTTTAAGTTAAGGATTGATATTCGGATAATAAAGAGGTGGGTTGCGATGTCTGAGCGTTCTGACTTTTTAGTGCCTCGCAGTCGTTACTACGGCGAAGTGAGACCCCAAAATCTCGTGTTCAACGCCAATCTTCAAGAGTTTTCGCAGCGCGTTAGCTTGATTTGCGGCCTAGAAACTAACGGCAAACTCACCCCTGAAGAATCCTATAAGGAGATTAAATCTCTTTGGAAGAACCTGAAGCGCTCCAAGAAAATGTTGAAAGTTGGTGAGAATCCATTCTCCGAAGAAGGGTAGGATTTCGCTCTATCGTTCAACGTCGCAGCGTGATATGCCCTCCACCTTGGGGGGTATTTTGCTATTCGGGCTGATGAACATCGGGCAGCGTCCTGGAATTTTGAGCAATGCGCCGTAAGTGCGCCGTGAGTGTGCCGAGCTTGGAAGATGCAGCGCTAGCGTGGGCTTGGTTACTCAAACGCGGCAACCAAATAGTGTTGTAGGGTCAAGCGGTAGGGCGCAATGATAATGGGCTGATTCAAGTTCAGCGCTTGGTTGGCTGACGGCGGTGCTACCACGTGAGATAGCTTCTGGCCTCGCACAAGCGCCACATCAAAGCGGCAAGGCAAATTTTCAAATTGAGGATGCTCAGCCAAAAACATGGATGCAGCACGCAGCAGTTTGGCTTGCTTTTGGGGGGTCACTGCCAATAAGCCAGCTCCATCCCAGTTGCGATCGCCCCTGGCTTTCACTTCTACAAACACGAGGGTGGAATCGGGTTGGGGTGCGATCGCCGGTTGCACTGCGACCACATCGATTTCGCCCCACCGACAATGCCACCGTTGGCCTAGCACCTGCCAACCTTGCTGCTTTAGCCATTCAACCACCATGGCCTCTGCCAGTTGCCCTAGTTCAGCATTGGCATCTCGCTGCTTACGAGCGTTGGATGATGAAGCTTCCAAATCGTTCCTCCCCAGCAATGACACCAAGCGTGCGACTTCATACCTTTCCTTTACCAGCGTTCCCAAAAACTTGTGCAGCCCCATATCCACTAACCGCGACTCCAGCCAGCGAAAGCATAGAAGCCTGAAATTCCTCAGAGATTCACCATCATGCGCAAGCCGTCAGATAGGATTTACTAAAAAGAGGCATGATGCTTCTTTGCTAACCAACCCGTCGTTTATTCCTTGTTCACTCCCATGAACAGCAGGCTTTTTTCATTTCTTCGCTTTCGCCCTGCCGGGGCCGTGTATTGGTCTGCCATTCGCAAAAGTTTGATGGTTCTATTCCTAAGTTGTGTTTTGCTGGGTACGCTGGCTGGGGTTTCATCGCCCAGTGCGATCGCCTTAGACTACAACCGCGAAAGCTTGGTAGAGGCTGACTTTTCGAATCGAGACCTCACCGAAGATAGCTTTACCAAAGCCAATTTACGACGCAGCAACCTGAGCCATTCAAACCTGAGGGGGGTGAGCTTTTTTGGGGCCAACCTGGAAGATGCCAACCTCGAAGGGGCAGATTTAACCCTGGCAACCCTCGATAGTGCTCGGTTAGTACACGCCAACCTCTCCAATGCCAACCTCTCCAATGCGTTTGCCCAAAATGCGCAGTTTGGTGGAGCGGTGATTACTGGAGCAGACTTTACCAACGTGCTCTTGCGGGAAGACGTACAAGAAAAACTGTGTGCGATCGCCGACGGGGTAAACCCAGTCACAGGCAACAATACCCGCGACACCTTAGACTGCTACTAGCAGGCTGGAGCATTAGAGACTGCCATCAGCAATTACCTTCCAGACTAGGCTCCACCCTTTCCCCCTCACAGCGGTTGATCGAGCAAGCGGCTTTCAAGCTTTGTGAATCATCCGAACTTAATCTTTCCTTCTGTCCCCTAGAGTCGGTAAAATACTACCGATACTGAAACACCGCTCTGAAATCATCGCCATAATTATGAGTGTAGTTAGCCAGGTTATTCTCAACGCCGACGATGAGCTCCGGTACCCAAGCCAGGGAGAGCTTCAAAGCATTGCCGACTTTTTTAAGACCGGCGAACAACGGATGCGAATCGTCAGTGTTTTAACAGAAAACGAAAAGAAAATTGTGCAAGAAGCCACAAAGCAGCTGTGGCGTCGCCGTCCCGACTTTATCGCTCCTGGTGGCAATGCCTACGGCGATAAGCAGCGCAACCAGTGTATTCGGGATTTTGGCTGGTATCTGCGGCTGGTCACCTACGGCGTGCTGGCAGGCGACAAAGAACCCATCGAGAGCATTGGTCTCATTGGCGTTCGCGAGATGTACAACTCGCTTGGCGTTCCTGTTCCCGGCATGGTTGAAGCCATTCGTTGCCTCAAGCAAGCATCGCTAGCTCTGCTCAGCGATGATGATGCATCGGCAACCTCGCCCTATTTCGATTTCATCATTCAGTCAATGTCATAGTTTCAACGCCATTACTCGGCTGATTTTTTGATCAATTTAGATACTTTTGTATTACTATCCTCGTAGTCTCTGAGGCAGTTGGTATCGTTCCTGCTTGGCTTCTTGACTACGAGGATTTGTGTATTTAAACCTTGGCTTGGGTCGCAAGTGGCCATGATGAGACACGAATCGACATGGCAGCGTAGGAGATTGGAGGCACATCCATGCATTTGGGAAAAGTAGTGAAATCAAACTCCCACTGTGACTATGTGGTTGAGGTAGACGACGATTTTGCGTCCTCACGGCCTCCCAATCCTGATGAGTTTGGATTTGGCAGCTTTGTCAAGCTAGAGGGGCAAGGGCGGCACTGGGCTGTGGGTCTGGTGTATAACTCGCAGCTGTTCAACCCTATGTTTTTGAATAATGGGCCTCGACTCACAAGCGAACCGGACCCAATGTTTACTCCTGACTTGATCAGCGAGACCCGAACTTTGTTGGGAGTGGTGCTCATTGGCCGGATGCAAGCGATGAATGGGCGATCGTTTGGGGTACATGCCATTCCCAAAGCGGTGGTTCCAGTCAACACGAAGGTGGCTACCATGAGCCAAGACGACATTTACGCCTTTCACTGCAGTGCCGAGGGTCGACCTCAGTTTTCGTACTACAGCCATTTGCAGTGCTGTGGCGGCAGTTTTTCAGGTTTTTTGGTGCAGCAAGTGTTGCAGGCGCTGACGAGCAGCCAACTGTTTGCCGGAGCAGATCAGCGAGCGTTGGAAATTTTATTTCGAGAGGTGGCCTGGAAAAACACAATGGGAGCTATGCGTTAGCGATCGCCCTAGTTTATTCTGAGGAGAATTGCTCGGCTTGATTGAGCCGCAGACAATCTGCACTGTTTATCGCAAAAGGGTCATAGTCATGGCGATCGCCCCAGTGGTTACAGCTCTTAAGGGTGGTTTAATCGTGTCGTGTCAGGCTCCCGTTGAGTCGCCGTTGCACGATTCCTATGTGATTGCAGCCATGGCTCAAGCCTCGGTTCAGCAAGGAGCCGTGGGCGTGCGGATCGATACACCCAGCCATGTTGCTGCCGTGCGAGACCGGGTGACCGCTCCCATCATTGGCCTGTGGAAGCAGCAGTTTGATGGCTCAGACGTGTACATTACGCCTCAGTTTGAGCATGCAAAGGCCATCGCCCAGGCTGGAGCCGATATTATCGCCATTGATGCAACCCCGCGATCGCGACCGGGTGGCGAGGATTTGGCGACCCTGATTGCGCGCATTCACAACGAACTGAACAAGCCTGTGATGGCCGATATCGACAGCTTAGACAGTGCGATCGCCGCCGTTGAAGCTGGAGCAGACGTGCTGGGGACCACTCTATACGGCTACACCCAAGACACTCACCATTCAGACCCACCTGGCTTAGATCTACTCGCTAAAATGTCCAGTACCTTCCGGGTTCCGACCCTATGCGAAGGGGGCATTGCCTCGCCCGAGATGGCTCGCCAAGCACTCAATCTAGGAGCCTATGCCGTTGTTGTGGGCACGGCCATTACCGGAATTGATTTGCAAATAAAAGCCTACCAACGGGCAATCTTGGGAACACTAGAGGTGTAGAGTTCCTAAGATTGTCGTAGCACTGGATTCCCAGTGGCTACAAACCCTTTCGTTTGTAAGCGGGTAAGTCTTAGCCTTATCCCTGTTTCAGACTTGAGGCGATCGAGTTTGAATCGGCGATTGTCGAGTGAATCGGACGGTGCACTTGGTTAAAAACTCGCTAATTTTACGACACCGAGGCTGAACAAACCCGGTTATTGTTTTCCTTATATCTAGGTCTAGGTCTACTGCGGTTTTCTGGAAGCGACCGGACAGCTCGTCAAGCCATGGCGTAGCACCACGAGGTTGGCATGTTCCAGTAGAGCGATCGCGCATAACTTCACCCGAATGAATGACGTCCTTCTCAATCCGAATTTATTAGCGTTGGCGATCGCAAACTTGGCAACAGGCATTGTGATTACAGACCCAGCGCAGCCCGACAATCCAATGATTTTCGTCAATTCCGCCATGAGCCGCATGACGGGCTATAGCAGTGAAGAATTGTTGGGAAAGAACTGTCGCATTCTGCAAGGAGTTGACTCCAACCCTGACACCATTGCCGATATTCGAGCGGCGATCGCCCAAGGCCAACCCATTATTCGTACCCTGCTCAACTACCGCAAAGACGGCACTCCCTTTTGGAGTGAAATCAACATTAACCCCATCTTCAACCCCGAAGGCCAGCTGACCCACTTTATTGGGCTGCTAAGCGACGTAACCGAGCGCAAGCGCGATCAAGAGGCACTGCAAGAGAGCCAAGAGCGGTATGCCTTGGCCGTTAAAGGAGCCAACGACGGCATTTGGGACTGGAATCTAAAAACGGGCGACGTGTACTTTTCTCCCCGATGGAAAACCATGCTGGGCTACGAAGAACACGAGCTGCAAAACACACTCGACGAATGGTTTGAGCGCATCCATCCCGATGATGAATATTGGATTAAACGCGAACTCACCGCCCATATTGAAGGGCTCACTCCCCATTTTGAATACGAGCACCGCATTCGCCACCGCAATGGCAGCTACCGCTGGGTACTGACACGAGGGCTAGCCGTGCGCGATGTGGATGGCAAAGCTACCCGCCTCGCAGGGTCACAAACCGATATTACCGGGCGCAAACAAGTGGAAGAGCAACTGCTCCACGACGCGTTTCATGATGCGCTGACCGGATTACCCAATCGATCGCTGCTGATGGATCGCCTGCAACATGCAGTAGAAATGACCCGCCGCAATGAATCATTTCTCTACGCAGTTATGTTTTTAGACATTGATAGGTTCAAAGTGATCAATGACAGTTTGGGGCACATGGTGGGCGATCGCCTGCTGATTACAGTCGCCAAACGGTTGGCAACCTGCCTTCGCCCGGGAGATACCGTTGCACGCCTGGGTGGAGATGAATTTGTCATTTTGCTAGAAAATTTACGCGACATTCATAGCGCCACGCTGATCGCCGAGCGAATTCGGCATGATCTGGCCGAACCGATCAACCTGATGGGCCACGAAGTGTTTGTATCGACTAGCATTGGCATTGCCCTCGGCTCTAGCGAGTACGCTCTGCCCGAAGACTTGCTGCGCGATGCCGATACCGCCATGTACCGAGCCAAGTCGCAAGGGCGCGATCGCTACGAAGTCTTCCACATGGGGATGCATCGACGAGCCGTGACCCTATTACGCCTGGGCAACGACCTGCGCCGCGCTGTCGAGCGAGAAGAATTGCATCTGCACTATCAACCCATCGTATCGCTCCGCGACCAAAGCCTCGTTGGATTCGAAGCCCTGGTGCGCTGGCGGCATCCCGAATACGGCAACATCCCCCCTTCAGAGTTTATCCCCATCGCCGAAGACACTGGGCTCATCATCCCCATTAGCCAATGGATTATGCAGGAAGCTTGCCATCAGATGTACCTGTGGCAAAACCGCTACTCCCAAGCCAAGCAGTTCACGATTCATGTCAACCTATCCAGCAAACACTTTGCCGCCGAGCTGATTCGCGATGTAGACACAGTCCTGGCATCAACCAATCTGCAACATCGCCAGCTCAAACTGGAAATTACCGAAAGTGTGCTGATGGAAAACGCCGAAACGGCAATTTCTATCCTGCGCCAGCTGAAAGGACTGGGCGTGCAGCTGGCGATTGATGACTTTGGGACGGGCTACTCGTCGCTCAGCTATTTGCACCGCTTTCCCATTGATACGCTCAAAATTGATCGTTCGTTTGTCAATAAGCTTGATAGCGACCCTGAACAATTGGCAATCGTTCGCAACATTATGACCTTGGCCTGGAATTTGGGCATCGATGTAGTGGCCGAGGGGGTAGAAAGCAACAAACAACTGCTACAGCTCAAATCTTTACAGTGTGAATATGCCCAAGGGTTCTACTTTTCACAACCAATGGATGCAGGCCAAGCTGAGCAATTGATCCGCGAACCGTTGCCGTGGCATGATGTGTCGGGTGTATCATAAGGCTATGCCAGTTGCTGTACAGTTGCGCCGATTACCAGCGGCGATCGCAACGAATATCTAATAGTCCCCAAAAGGTACATCACGCTTAACTTGAGCTTGAACAAATCTTGAAATTGTTTTGAATTTTGAGACAACAGCATGCTCTAGTAGGTTTTGCTGTTGTACATTGATCTTCAAAAAATGCGCGCCACAGTTTTTGTGAATCAAACCAGCTTGTTCGTGCTGCTCCTTGTTTCGAGCGATTCGAGCGATCGCCATAGGGTTCAAAGTGCCTTGGCCTTGTCGAATCGGTCGTTGGATGTGCGGTACGTTGAATCGAGTACATCCATGTTGAGCTACCTGAATCATCAGGGAGACTACAGCAATCCCAAGCAATCCCCAGAGCCAGATCTCATTCTATTTGCGCTCGATGCATCCGACCCCGATCGATGGCAGGCCCTTGAGCAAATCAAAGCCCATCCGGTGCTGTCAGCCATTCCCATCGTCGTTATGGCGTCATCCATCCTCCCATCGGATGTGCAGCATAGCTACGAAATTGGGGTGAGTTCCTATCTCCTCAAGCCCAACCGAGACACGGAATGGCTTCAAATGATGGAAACCCTAAGTGAATATTGGTTTCAGGTTGTAGAATTGCCTCGCGCCCCCGAAAAACGTAAGGATCTGTAACGGGGGTGGCGATTCTCGGCTCTGCTGTTAGAGAATGTTGGCAACAAACGCCATCTACAGGCAAGCGTTTGCGTCATGAGTACCTTACAGTTGGGGCCTCTCTGCAATGTCGGCACTTCGTCACCCCCTAGCCTCCGAAAACGATACCCGAACTCGCATCTTACAATCTGCACAACGGCTGTTTGCCCGACGCGGCTACGATGGCACAACCACTCACGACCTGGCGACAGCAGCAGGGGTAGCCGAAGGGACTTTATTTCGGCATTTTGAGAACAAAAAGGCCATTTTGGTTGAAGTGGTGACACAGGGCTGGGTCGAAATTTTGACAGATTTGCTCACCGAGCTAAGTGAGATGGGCAGTAGTAAGGCGATCGCCCAGGTGATGCGGCGACGAATGCTCAATCTCCACAAAAATGGCGATATGCTGCGCGTTTGCTTTATGGAAGCGCAATTCCATCCAGATTTGAAGGAGCGCATGCAATCCGAAATTATTGGCAAAATGACGGATGTTGCTGAGGCCTTTTTTCAAGATGCCATGGATAAGGGCGTCTATCGGCCGATGAATCCAAGGACTGTGGCTCAGGTATTTTTGGGAATGTTTACGGTGGCTGGTTTTAGTCGCGATACGCTGTTGCCAGAACAAGCTTCGCCCGATGCTATGAAGGAGATGGCAGAAGGGATTGCCGATATTTTCTTAAACGGGGTGCTGGCGTAAACCACAGCGATCGCAATCCCACAGCGATCGCAATCCCACATCGCGGTTCCCTGAAAAATCACGTCACAATGAGAACAGTCTTCCATTGTGAACTGCTGGATTTTGAACCATCATGGCGATCGCTGACTCGACTCCGACAACCCAACTCGACGCTGTGCTGAATCGAGCGTTGACTGGTCACGACCTGACCGAGACCGATGCTCTGCTGCTGCTGCAACAGACCGACCCGAGCGCGATCGCCGCTATTCGCGATGCTGCCGATCGCCTGCGGCAACACCTCGTTGGCGATACCGTAACCTATGTCATCAACCGCAACATCAACTACACCAATATTTGCGAGCAGCACTGTAATTTTTGCGCCTTTCGTCGCGATGATGGGGAAGCAGGGGCTTACTGGCTGACCGAAGCCACCATTCTGGAAAAGGCCGCTGAAGCGATCGCCATTGGCGCCACCGAAATTTGCATGCAAGGAGGGCTGAACCCCTTAGCAAAACGAGATGGGCGATCGCTAAGCTACTATGTAAACCTGATTCAAGCCATTCATACTGCGTTTCCCTCACTTCATCTCCACGCCTTTTCCCCGCAGGAAGTCCAATTTATTGCCCGCGAAGATAGGTTAACCTACGCTGCAGTCATCTCAGCCTTACAAGAAGCCGGAGTTGGCTCCATGCCCGGCACAGCCGCCGAGGTTCTGGATGACAAGGTTCGCAAGATCCTCTGTCCAGAAAAAACCAACACCGCAGAATGGCTAGAAATTGTGAGCACGGCTCACCAATTAGGAATGCCGAGCACCAGCACCCTCCTTTCTGGGCATATCGAGACCCATCAGCAGCAAGTTCGTCACTTGAGTTTGTTGCGATCGCTGCAACAGACAGCGATTCAGCACAACCACCCCGCCCACATCACCGAATTCATCCTGCTACCCTTTGTCGGGCAAGAGGCACCGAAACCACTGCGAAAGCGAGTTGGCCGCGACCAACCCATCTTAGAAGATGCGCTCTTGCTCATGGCCGTTGCACGGCTATTTCTGGGTCGTTGGATAGTGAATCATCAACCTAGCTGGGTCAAGCTGGGCATGGATGGGGCAACCACAGCCCTAACCTGGGGTTGCAACGATATTGGCGGCACCCTTATGGAAGAGCACATCACCAGCATGGCAGGGGCACAAGGCGGCACCTGCAAAACGGAAGCAGAGCTCATCGCTGCAATTCAATCTCTTGGTCGTCCGGCTCAGCAGCGTACGACCCTGTATCAACCCATTGCAGCCGAACATGCATCGAGGACACCATCCTCCATTTCGTTGTAACAACGCCATCTTGATGAAAGTCCCCCGCCCAAAAGGCCTGGCCTCCCCATCAGCTCAAAAGATTTTTCAGGAGGTTAGTTGATTATTTGGACTCATATGTTATGCTTGTAAAGCGCTGAATGAGTGCAAATCGGGGCGTAGCGCAGCTTGGTAGCGCACTACTTTGGGGTAGTAGGGGTCGTGGGTTCAAATCCCGCCGCTCCGATTGATGGAAACCTCGCAGAAATGCGGGGTTTTGTCGTTTTTAAACCAACTCTATTCCCGTTGTGGGATTGTCAATAGTGATCCGCAAAAGGGGGCGTTTTAGGGCATTACTGGGTAAAAATTGGTCCAGAATTGGTCTGGTCTGTTAAACCAATTCCAGATTGATCCGCGAATTCCATGTCTCGAAACAAAGCTACTAAGGGAACTGTTGTTGTTCAAGAACTGAAGGGGCGATTGCGGCTGCGGTGGAGTTGCCAAGGGCGACGCTATGTGATGGCGTTGGGCATCCCAGATAACCTGACCAATCGCAAGATTGCTGAGGCTAAGACATCAACCATGGATTGTGACTCGCGTTGTGGATGGCGATACGGTTCATGTGCAGCAGGCCAGGAACCTGGAGAAGGTGAGGCTTTGTGGGATTGATACGCCGGAGCGGGGAGAGTATCTGAGCGATGAGGCGACTCGGTTTTTGGCTTCTCTAGTCAATGGTCAAGATGTGTTCTTGCAGCCTGTAACGCGCGATCGCTATGGTCGGCTGGTTGCTGAGGTGTTCCTTGCTGAAACAGAGCAGTCCCTTGAAGAAGAATTGCTGAAAGCTGGGTTAGCTAAGGTGTTCTGGCGTTATGTGGATGATTGCCCGAATGCTGAGCCGTTTAAGCTGGCTGAGGAGATGGCGAAGGAAGCCAAGGTGGGGTTGTGGCGGTAGGGTTGTTGGATGTGGGGCGATCGGGCGGTGCTAAAATTCGGTTATGAATACAGCGCATCCAGATATTGTTGTGGTGAGCCCGGATGGGGATTATCTCATGATTGTTGAGGTAAAGCTCCAGAATGGTGATGCTCGCCGTCGAGATGCGATTGGGCAACTGAAGCACCTGATGGCTGCGATGGGCTGTTCATTGGGGCTGGCTGTCACTGGTGAACATGTCGTTCTTCTCCGGGACTCTTTGGAAAGGTCGCATGGGGAGTCGATTGAGGTGGTAGGTGAAGCGAACCTGCCAAATTATCTACGACCCTCGGCTGATGAAGAGTGGAGCAGGGCCAATGGGCTTGAATTTGCAGCTCGGGTGCAGCGCTGGCTTGAAGAATTAAAACAAGCTCCGAATCTAGAAACGTTGCCAGAGGACGTGAGAGATCTTTTTGCAGAACCTGTGGTGAGTCTTTTGCGGATTGGTGAGATTCGGGCTGCTGGCCCGCGATGGAGCAGGGTGGCCAGTTGAGACCGGAAGCTGTATTGGTTGAGACAAACTGGGTTGTGGATGTTGCTGCTCCTGCCCATTTGCAAAGTCCGCAGGCGGTACAGTTGCTGGAACGGGCGAATGCGGGTGAATTTAGGCTATTTGTTCCGGCAATATGCTTGGCGGAAGCCCGCGAAACGGTTCCTCGTAGATTTGCTCCACGCTCTCGCTCTGAAGACTTGCGTAAGTTTGTGCGGTGGGCAAGGGATGAGGGTCGGATCAGCCTTGAGGATGCGAAGGCGGCGTTTCGGGTCTTTGACCAGTTTGATGGGTTGGTTGCGAATGAGCTGACGAAGGTTGCAGAACGCTTGGAGGCTTTGGCGTTGCACCCTGGCTTGAGTGTTTTTCCGCTTTCGGAGCCGATGCTGGAGCGGCAAGTCGCTATCGGTGCGATGGATCTTGCTTTAAAGCCGTATGACTTGGCGGTTTTGGCGGCGGTTTTGGTGAAGGCTGAAGAATTGCAACAAGCGGGGCATGGATGGGTGGGGTTTTGTGAGTTGGACTCGGATTTGCAACCGTGGGACAAGTTTGGTGCGCGAAAGCCTGTTCTGAGCGATCTCTACGATGGCGCTCGGATGTGGGTGTATGGCGACTTTTTGATGGAGGAGGTGGAAACACTGCCGGATGGATGGACGGCTCTGAGTTAGCGGCTGTTGGATGGGATGCTACTGGCTGCGCCCTGGCTGGCAATCGGCAAAACCTAGTGCTTCTGAGTCGAGGAAGCTGGCGATCGCCATTTCGACGACGGCTTCGATTGGGTACTCAATCTCGCTAGCGCGTTCGAGCAATGCTTGCCGAATTCGCTCAGGCAATTGCTCCAGGATGGCTTCGGCCTGTGCGGGGGAGAGCTGCTCTTGAAGTTTGGCTTGCATGGCATCACCGTTCGGTTGGGATTTGGGCGTTGTAGGGCGGTTCGGTCGGAAGACGCCGAAATTTGCGGTCTAATGGTTGGCACTGATGAAATGGGGTGAAGGCGATCGCATCTAAGATAGTTCGGGCTTGAGCTTGCAGCTCTGAATCGTGTGTGGACATGGGAACCAAAAGCTTGACCGCACAAGATTATATTCCCAGTGGGCTTGAGGGTGGGTATTTGTGGGGAGGTGTGGGAGAGGGAGGTGGTGATGGTTGTGAGCAGGGCAGTGAAGCGCGCGCAAAGCTGTGAAGGGTCGAGTGTGAGTCTGTTAAAAAGCTATTTTCTCATGAGTCTAATGAGATGGTACAGAAGGTATATGGCAAGCGTTTTTATGGAAATCATGAGTGAAATAGAGAGCCTGATGAGGATATAGGCGATCGGGTTAAGGAAGACATAAATTAGGAATGCCTTCAGGACTGTTTCACCATTGGCGTTCAGAAAATCGCGCAATGGAACCCAAATATTTGAAAACTTTAAAGCGCAGTAAAGACAGATTACAGCTCCTATCGCTTCTGCAATCTGCTCACTTGTAAATTGTTTTTTGTATGCAATTTTGATATTTTTCCATGTGCGTTTTAGGAAAGGAGTACGAGCTGGGGTAAAGGGATTTCCTATTTCTTGGTCATTTTTTTTCATAGCTTTCATGCGGTGGATTGATTGACTGATCCTGCTACAGTCGCCCGCGAATGAATTGCGGGCTAGGAGAGAAAGTCCACTTAAGTGGACTGGCCCCAAAGGTCTCCTATCTCAATTGGGTTGGCAGTGATGTTGGATGGCGCGATCGCTGTTGGTGGTTGCAAGGGGTGAATGGATGCCTGCGGAGGCCGACGATGCCGATGAGTCTACTTGAGTGGATTTCCCCTTTGCTCACCCCACGAATAAACTGCGGGGTGAGCAAAGGCTGAGACTAGTGCATAGGGGTCGTTATGCTAGGGGCTGTCATCGATTGACGCTGAAGCCCTGATGCACCAACCGATACAGCCCCTAGACTGGTGAACAAGAGCGGGCGCGAAACTCTATGGCTTAAAGGGTTTTAGTCTTCATTGATGACGCGCCCTAGGCTAATCATCGCCAGTGAGTTCGAAATAACACATGCCGTTGGTGGTACAAAGATCTGGTTGAAAGCAGGTATCGCACATACCGCCCAATACCCAGATTTCCTCACTGTCGTTGAACGGCCAACCTGGATGGGGTGTTTGGGTCTCAGGACTTCTTAACAGTGGGTTACTAACGTTAAACGGCAAACCTGGATGAGATGTTTGGGTCTTAGGGCTCTCTAATGCTGGTTTGCAGAAAAGATCGATAACCACTCTTTTCGTCTTTTCGTAGCTTGCAGCATCGATATGAACTGCTGCGACCAGTGCCTCAAAGGTTTCGCCTAAAACTGATGATTGTCTACAGATTCCCTCCTGTTCTTCTCCTATGCCGAAGCGAATGAATGGCGCGATGCCCATCCTTTCAAACATTTTTCCTAGATTTTCCCGGTTTTCTAGTTCGATCTTTTTTGGGTGATCGCTTTACGGCTGTTATAACCTTGCTGAATCAGCATTTCGACCAGAATTGACTTGAGAACTGCATCACCAAGAACTCGATAGACTTCTTGATCTTCACAATGTCGGCCTCGTTGCTTTTGTTCTTGAGCAAATGCCTTGCGGGTGAGTGCCCGAATGAGCAAGTTTTTATCTTCAAACGAGTAGTTTAACCGTTGCTCGATCGTTGCAATGTCTTCAGGTCTCATTTCTAAACTCATGTACTGAGTGTTGTTGATGAGAATAGATACATCGTTGAGCATCTAGTTACGGAGCCCTCGATTACCGGAAAACCGTACCTGAGCCGTCGTGGAGTGAGGTTGAGATGTGCTATTGGCTACTCGATATGTTTTGGGGTAAGTGTGGGCGATCGCACTCGCGCGGCTGAAAGCGGCGCTACGGTTCGAGAGCACGGCTGTAAGCGGTGCGGCTGGGTTCGGGGGTTCGATGTCCGGTGTCTGGTGCGGGGTATATGGGCGCGTGCTGCGGTGAGGGTACGACTCTGGCATGGCCTATGTCTACCCGTAGTACGTGGATGAGGGCTCGAAGAGGATGCCTGAGAAGCCAAAAAATGGCCCTCATCCCCCAACCCCTTCTCCCAAAATTGGGAGAAGGGGAGCTGCAAACTGTTTCCCCTCGCCCAAAATTGGGAGAGGGGAACACAAGGGGTGAGGGCAAGACACAAAGCTTTAGGCACTTTTCAGGCGTCTTCTAACGCTGGGCCTATACAAATCGCTGAGGCGATCGCCCAGCAGGAGCGAGTAGGTGTGTGGAGTGGTAACTACGAAAGACCTTGGGATTGGCGGAGACGAAAATAAAGTTCAATTCACTGCTTGTATTGCTTTGCCCCTGTGGAACTGGGGTCTGCGCAATGGATCGATGAAGGCAGATGAAGGCGGCGTGGCTATACTGATGGTTGCCCCTTCGAAATGGCTGAGGCGATGGCCAAGGAAGGGAAGTTAGGACTGTGGCGATATTGTAAAGTTGTGGTTGGAGACGCCGCTTTAGGCTGTCTTATGGGTCCGTCATCAACTTTCAACGGACAAAATGAGCGTGCAATCGCTCACAACATGCAGCTACTAGCGCCCATCACCACCGCAAATACTCTCAGATTCTAACTGTCAACCTTTCGTCAGTTGGTGCACATGAGCATATTGTTAGCTTGCGATAGACCTAATCTACAAAAAAATAATTAGAAGAAGAACAGTTGCTGCTAAGAGCCACAGCGGTCCACCTTGAACGGACGACTTACCTAGATCGCGTGTGAAACCGCAATTTAAGCAAATATATTGGGTTTCACCACGCTTGACGACACTACGAAGATGGCAGCTAGGGCACGCTAAATCTTCATCTCTAGACGGTACAGGCTGTAGCATAAGCACAATATCCCTACTGAGACAACTATGACGAAAGTCCTTTTTCAATGGCTTCAAGCATTAAGTCTGAGAAAGCGCCTTTTTGAACAGATATACCAAACCTTGAAATAAAAGGAGCATTTTGAGTCAGCTCAGGTTCTCTAAACACCTGTGGAATAATCGTTAAACTAACAACTATAGACATGAAAAAATTTACTGATTTCTCTGCTTGAGATGAATCATTTCGAATAAATTGCGCAAGCGAAACACCGATCATGACTCCCAAAATCAGAGTGAGCTGATCTATGTAGGACAGCCCAGAAGCCCTAGATCTAGTTAAATATGATCGAATTGGCTCGAAGACGAACAAATAGTACTTAAACATATATCCTGCAGCACTCATAACTTGTGTAGTGCTACATTTTGGGCAAGATCTAGCTGTAATAGCGATAACTTGGCGGCATTTTTGACATTTTCTAAACTTAAACTTCCCCCATCCTGGAACATCAAGAAAGTTAAATCCGCAACCTCTACAAATTCCTTGATCATCGTAAGGATCTTGCAAACTACAGACTATACACCTTGTTATTTCATCTTCGCTCATAAGCAGATAAAGATTTTAAGTGCCTAACCTTTGCCCAATCAATACTCTGACAACCCTCTTAAGTCCAGCTATTTATTATTAGGCTTCAACCTCTTAGAGGGTGTTTGAGAAGTCAGGAAGGGCGTAAAAAAGCTCACTCAGTGTAGGCTGCGAATAGCAAATATCTACAGCCCTGAGTGAGTCAGATGAGTAAAGCATATCCCAGCAACCTAACCCGT
>NZ_JBNXVR010000047.1:0-52363 GCF_050565595.1 Leptolyngbya sp. AN02str
GAAACGCATCCGCGGCAACGATAGTTGGTGGGTAGCTGCCTGCAAAAATAGCTCGATGCCAGGGCTCTTTTCTAAACAAACAGAGGGAGAGAGGAATGACGGTTCATTGTCATTCCTCTCTCCCTCTGTTTAATTTTTTCTATTGTGTATTAACTATCAAGCTGATTGAGGTGCCGCTTTTTAAGGTGTATTGATCCTTGGTCAAATCGGGAAAGTCTTGTTAAAACTGATTGAGGGTTTTTGATTAGTTTAGAAGGGATTGCTGAGTGTGCAGCTAATGATTGCTAGTTACCTTGTTCGGCTTTATCCATCAGTGTTGATGTGTATTGGATTTTCGCTGGTTGGAATGGCGTTGGCTGAACATGTCTACAGTCAACCGCTGCGCGGAATTCGGGTAAATCGTCCCTGGGTTGACCAAGGGGCTATTCAGATTCCTGGGAGAGACTCTGAGATTGACGCGGTAGAAAGTTCGGGTGGTTCAACTGTTCCAACTTATGAGGTGGAATTGAATATGAGGCGATCGCTCCCGATTTTGCAAACTGAGGCTGATGAAGTTATCGAATCGCCTGATAGTGCAGTTGAGCCCTTAGGAAGTAGCGTACCGTCCTCGGTAGGCAATTCTGAGGAAAGCGTTGGGGCGGTTGATGATGTAGTTGACGCTTCTTATCCATCACCTTTATCCGAAACGCCGTTAATCCCTAGCGCGCCACAAGAACCCACGGCTACACCCTTAATAGAAGAGATTCGTACCGTGCCTGAGGTTGAAACGGCGCAGGGTTCATCTTCTGTAGCTATCGAAGAAGCGCCCTTAGATGCAGCTATTGTTCCGGCTGCTGAAGTGGGATTGAATCCACCAATGCCAACTGTTGAGTTCCCGTATGAACGGCCTGCTTCAGCTCTACCGGGATTAGAAGATTATGTGAGTTATTTGCCTGAAGCCCAGCAATCAGCCCCTACCCATGTTGTGCTGAATTTGCAGCAACGTCGTTTGTTTGTGCATGAGGGCGATGGAGTAATCGCTAGCTATCCGGTTGCTGTGGGTAAGTCTCAAACTCCGACTCCGACTGGAGAATTTGAAATTTTTGAGATGATTGAAAACCCTGTTTGGCAGAGTCCATGGACGGGGGAAGTCCACAGTCCGGGGCCAAATAGTGCTTTGGGGTTAAGGTGGATTGGGTTTGCCAGCCTTTCGAATGGTGTGGTTGGTTTTCATGGTACGCCGACGGTTTCCTCTATTGGTCAGGCGGCTTCTAATGGCTGCGTACGATTAAGAAATGAGGATGTGGTGGCGCTATTTAGTCAGGTTCGTGTGGGAATGCGGGTTGTCGTGACACCTTAGTGGGAGGGTTGACCCGGTAAGGTGACAGTGATGGTTGTGCCTTGATTGGGTTGGCTTTCGATATGGATGTGTCCTTGGTGGTTGTCGGCAATCACTTTGGCGATCGCCAACCCTAGGCCTGAACCAGTGGGTGGGTTTGGCTTTTCGGAATTGGAGGAGTGAGCCCCATTTGGCGAATGGGTGGGGTGCGATCGCGCCGGATCAACTCGATAGAATCGATCGAAGATGTACGGTAATGCCTCAGATGGGATACCAATACCACTGTCCTGAATTTGTACCTGAAGTTGAGGAGGATTGTGGCGTAAGCGCTGAAGCGTAACGAGAATTTTTCCTTGAGACGGAGTGTATTGCACAGCGTTGCTAACGAGATTGGTAAACAAACGAGTTAGCTGATCGCGATCGCCCAACACATGGACTTGCCCGTGATTGCCCTCCGGAGCGACAATTTGAAACTGAACAACTTTATCAGCAGCAATCGCTTGTTGCTCCTCGACAACCTCATGGAGTAGATCTTCTAATATCAAAGGTTCTTGGCGCAGCGTCTTAAGGTTACCGTCTTGACGGGCAAGAAACAGTAAATCATCCACTAACCGACCCAACCGTCGAGTTAGGCGTTCGATGACCTTAAGCTGTTGCTGCTGCTCTTGTATATCTGGCTCAGGGTCGGAAAGGGCAACTTGCACATTGGTTTGAATGACCGCAATTGGATTGCGCAGCTCATGGGATGCATCGGCCGTGAACTGCTTGAGCCGTTGATAGGAATCCCGAATGGGAGCAATGGCTAATCCCGATAGAAGCCAACCAATTAACGCAACTGCCGCCACCATGAGCGTGGTGCCCAAAGCCAAATCGCGAATCAGTTGTCGGGTTGGCTTTGTCACTTCAAACCAAGGATGGCTCACTCGCAAATAACCCAGCAAGCGATGGTTAACTTCCACACGTTGGGTTACTTGACGGAGAAGCTGCTCCCCAACAAGGCGAACGGTTTCTCCGTTGGGATTGGCATGAAGCGGGACGGTCAAAGGTGCTGAAAACGTAGACCACACCAACTCACCTGTGGCATCAAACCACTCCAAATCAATGTGATCATCTTCTACCGAGTCCGCATCATCTCGGAAGCTGGCTTCAACATTAAGTCGGGGATTGGGCTCAGAGTCGCCTGTTTCTAAAATGAGCGATCGCTGCACAACCTCCACCACATGATTCAGCGTGTCATCAATCCGCTCAATCAACGTACTGCGAACATACCAGTACACACCGCTTGCAAATAACAACAGCAGCACCGCCGTTGCAATGGTGTACCACAAGGCCAGTCGTCGTCGCGTCGTTTGAAACATATCCCAGATTTAACGAAGATCCCAATCTTAGGCGAAGTCTTGAGCAACGTGATACAGATGGATCGTGGAACATGCTCATACCTCGGATAGTCAGCGATAAAATAGCAGTCTTTTTACCGCATTTTTTCCGTCGAATAGTGGCCAAAAATTTCTACTCAAGCGTCTATAACCTAAGGCCATCGCCACGTTTGGATTCCGTGTTAGACTGAACGCTGGATACTTCTGCCTGGTTTCATCGGATTGTATTTTTGGCAACCGTACAGTCCCAGCTGAAGATCCTTTCTATGTTCATGTTTTCGGAGTCCATCCATGTCGATTTATGTTGGAAATCTTGCCTACGGAGCGACGGAGGAAGATGTTCAAGCTGTGTTTGCAGAATATGGCACAGTAAAGCGGGTTCAGTTACCAATCGATCGCGAATCTGGCCGGATTCGGGGTTTCGGGTTTGTCGAAATGTCATCTGACGCCGAAGAAGCCGCTGCAATTGAAGCCCTAGATGGTGCAGAATGGATGGGCCGTGACCTTCGAGTGAACAAAGCTCGTCCTCGTGAAGAGAGGCGTTCTTCGGGTGGCTGGAATGGTGGCCGCAGCGAGGCCGGAGCATTTCGCTCAGAGCGTCGCTTCTAGTTGACGGCTAAACGCGGCACTTAGGTAAAGGCCGATCGTCTTTCAACTATAAAAAGTTTCATGCTGTGCAGCTTAACGTTTAAGTTAAGCTGCTTTTTGCATGGGGAGATTGGTATCGACTCAATAACAACATCCCCTATGGGGAAATATTGCAAAAACTATGCTCCTCTTATGGGATCTTTAGAACTATTCGATATCCTAGCCTCAATTGCATACATTACACCTGGCAGTTCTCTTGGCTGTTTTGCGTAAATACCGAGTGAAGCCGTGATGTAAAGATTAACCCCCAAGAAAAAGCAGACAGCAAATAGCCCCCACGCTGTCTGCCCTCCTTGGGTGAAGGTGCAAGCACCTTCACTCTTAAGGATAATCATTAACTGCCTACATGTGCTGTTTTTGCGAATTTAAACTTTGCAAAAATAATAGAAGCCCCAAAATCACACTAGGCGTTAAGATGGCGATCCCTACGACTGTATTGGTCATAGGGATTTTTAATGTTGGGGCACCGTACTTTATTGCGGCCGAAAAGGCAAGTGAGGCTCCCAAAACTTTCGCCAAGAACAACGTCTTATCTAACATAGTGATGCGCTGGTAACTCATCGCGAGCTCTGTGGGTTGGCTTTCGCTAATTTGCGCCAAATTGTCTAAGTGTACGAACCAACAGTCGAGTAGGAAATTTAACCTTCAGACGGAAATACGTAATATCCTCGTTTGCCCTCTACATTTGCCCAGCGGTTTGCCAGCTTTCCTTTTGATAGTTCAACCACAACGAGTCGCTTGGCTGCTTTCAGGTTTTCTTGGCTGATTCGTCTACCATACAAAGCCCGAGTTACATCCTCCGTATTCATCGGTTCTCCTGGCTGACGCTGCAAAATGGTAGTAATTGCGTCTCGCACGGTTTTCCCTTCAAATTCTCGTAGTAATGCATGGCGAGGATTAAAACTCGAGTCTGAAGAAGACGATTCTTTAGACTCGGACTCGTCTCTTGTGCTTTGCTTGCTGCTCGTTAATTTTCGGTTTCGTCGAGCCTTTTGGGATGGCTCCTGAATCGTTTCTACCTCGGGTTGCTCATTCGTCTCAGGATGAATTGTTGCATCAGAAATTTCTTCGGCAACAGCCTGCAATTGAGGCAAACTGTCGTCTTCTAAATGAGCAATTGTTGCTAGTGCGATCGCATCTAAGGGTTGATTTGCATCTCCACCTTGAAGCTGCTTAAACGCTGAAAGGGTAGCAGCAGTTTGCTGCAGGGCCGCAATCAATTGTTGTTGTCGTACTTCTAAATGTTCAACAACAGTCTGCAAAGACTCTACAAATGCCGTAGCCTGCTTCTCTCCTAGAATGTCTTGATAATCAATCACAATACCCTCGACTTCAAGCTAAAACTTAAACGTAAATGATGCTTTTATCGTACTTCAGATGCTAATCATCCATCACAGTTATTCTTGAGGTGGACAAAGGTTCTAGACAGTCAGTGAATATTACAGACTGGTTTTCTGATCTCAATGCTTTGGAAAAATCTTTGAAACGATGTTGGGGATGTGATGCTAGCAAGCTTATGAGAGGAACTGATGGTGGCTATGCGATCGCAAGGGGAAGCATAGCCACTATCAAGTTGTTCTTATAGCTTGTCCAAATTCGATAATTAGCACTTAATTTGAACGGCTATCGAATAGGATTCACAAAATGCTACTATTGGAAGAATGCTGGTGTAGCTCAGTTGGTAGAGCAGCTGATTTGTAATCAGCCGGTCGCAAGTTCGAGTCTTGTCACCAGCTTATGTACGTTCGCAGATTAATATGCAGCTAATAGCTCTCGAAGTGGTGCTTCGAGAGCTATTAGCGTTAAGCGTATTGTTCATTGCAAGAACGGAGATTCTAGAAATTAGCGAGAGGTTAGAAATTTAACATCATTTTTGGGATCATCTGGGTGTCGGAGCAAGTGCATCAATAAGGATGCCTTGTATAGCGGGGATAGGTTGCCAACTGATAAGCAGTCCAAAGGGAGTGTTCTGGAGAGCCCCTTTGGAGATGTTTAACGTGTGGTTGGTAAGCTAAAGAAAAAATTTGGACACCTCAATACCAACAATACCGAACATCACGTCCCAATCTTCCCAATATCCAAGAATTGCTGGGCCAGTTATAGGTGAAGTTGAGAATATTGAATGACTCTGCGTCCCTGTTTCCACATCGGTAATAAAAAACGAAACAGCATACCGAGTCTTGATATAACTTTACGATCCCTATGTACCCAGAACCCTTGAAAACAGAGGTGTTTAAGAATGTATGATTGTATACGGTATACCAAAAACCTCTTTGTTTTGTATCTTGAAAGACGGAAGTTTGACGAGTGCTTGAGCTTAGATGGCTGGGATATTGGTTATTTGTCCAGCGGTGCTTCAAGTATTTGCTGTCGTTGTTTTTGTGTCTGTTTTGAGTGAGATATAGATATCCATGCTGAAATCTTCATCCAAATTGCTTCATGTTCTGGTTTCGTCTGCGTTGTTTTTAGGTGTGGTGTTTGGGTTTTCGGCTCCTGTTCAGGCTGCCCAACTCTCAGGAAACGCGGGGTCGTCTTCTAGCCTCATCTCTTTTTTGCCAGTTCAGCCCGCGATCGCGCTACTTGCAGAAACGGTTGAAGCCCCCGAGGCTGTAGTTGACGCAATCGATGAAGACGCTGCCACTGCTGAAAAAGTCGCAGCGAAGGAAGCCAAAGAGGCTGCAAAGCTAGAGGCCAAACGCATCAAAGAAGAACAAGAGGCTGAAGAAAAGGCTGCTAAAGAAAAGGCGAAAGCTGAGAAAAAAGCCGCAAAGCTAGAAGCCAAACGCATCAAAGAAGAGCAAGAAGCAATTAAGGAAGCTGAAAAAGAAGAAGCGAAGCGATTGGCAAAAGCGGCTAAGGAAGAGGAAAAAGCAGCCAAAAAAGCGGCCAAGCTAGCTGAGCAGGAGCTTAAGACCATGGAAACTGAGGCTGTTGTGGATTCGGATTCCTAACTGAAGCTAGGGTGCAATTTTGGATACGTTGGCAACGTTTGGATGAGAGAGGAAGCGATGACAACTGTTCCGCAACAGAAGACAGCGTTCAGCTTGAGCGCGTTTCTCATTAGTGACGGACCTGCTGGCTTTTTACTCAGCTGGGTCGCAGGCTTTGTAGATACCTCAGCGTTTATTATTCTGTTCGGTATCTTTACAGCGCATGTGACGGGAAACATTGCTTTGGCAGGAGCATCTTTTGTCAGCAGTGACGAGGGAACAACGATTACTCGGCTGTTAATGTTGCCGACGTTTATGCTGACTGTTGCACTAACTTCTCTATTAGCCCGATATGCACGGCGCAGGAAATGGTCTGTTTTTGCGGTGCTACTAACGGCTGAGGCTGTGGCTTTGAGTGTGTTTTTATTGATTGGTACCAGTTTGTCTCCGGCACTATTGCTTGATGTTCAGGAAGAATACATCTTGCCGGTGGGTATGTCGGGTGTGGTGGCAATGGCAATTCAAAATGCTCTGATGAAGGAATCCCATGGAGTGTTCAAAAGCTATATCCCAACTACAGTGATGACCGGTAACACGACCCAGCTTACGATTGATCTGGTCAAAATTTTGAGCGGCAAGTTCTCATCCCATGAGGATGACAAGTTGGAAGCAACAGAAGCTTTGGAGCGGATCAGTCGATTTCTTCCTGTGATTCTTGGGTTTGCATTTGGTGGGTTAGCTGCTGCGATTTTTGTGTTGGTTTCAGAATCGTGGTGGAGCTTGGTGTTTCCGCTAGTGATCATTATTGGACTAGCGATCGCTGCTTATATGCAACATATGCGTCAATCTTCCATGGCTTAACCGCTCTGCCATTGATTCTTTTTTAGGTCTCCTAGTTGTTTCACCAAAGTGTCATCTATGTATAAAATCCGTGCTGTGAAATGTCTGCTGGTATCCATTTTTGCGTGGATAACTGTGTTCGGCTTTGTCGTGACTGATGTTGCCTCGGCGCTACCTGAGCAGTTGCAAAGCACGACATCGTTGTACCTGGCTGAGGTGCCATCCCCGTCTGGAAAAGATTGGATGATGCAGCTAGAAACCGAAATTCTGCCTCAAATTGAGCAAATTTTTAATCCTGAACAGAGAGAACAGTTTCAAGCCAATATGGCAGATGGTATGAGCTTCCGTAAGGCGTTCAAGTCTCTAACCCTTACCCCAGAGCAGAAGACCCAAATTAAGACCGTGCTGCAATCCGTCACGAAAAAGGATGCTTTGGCCTCGTTAACTCCTGAACAGAAGAAGCAGCTTTTTATCAAGAAAAAAGAGATGTTTATGCCAACAGCGGAGGAAGTTACCGAAAAAATTGAAGCCAGTCTTAAAGATAAGGGTGTGGAGTTGCCTGCTGGAGTCAAAGAAAAAATTGGAACCGGTCTCAAAATGAAAGATAGTTTTATGCCAACTTCAAAGGCAATTACTGAAAAGATTGAGGCTGGGATGAACGCTCTAAAAAATACAATGGAAGAGTAGGCTGTTTGTGATTGAAAGTGTTTTGCCAGTTTGTCTGCAGAGACAACTGAAGTAGCGGGAATATGTTTAAATTCCGTTCAGATTTGCTCGCCTAATATCAGCTTGATGAGTTTTAGACGGAATTTAGACATGCCTCGCGCTTCAGACTCCAGCCATTGTTCACGTAGCTGTTAGGAGATACCTAGCAATTTGTGCGATGTTAGATCCGACAGCCGAAAAAGCCTTTTACAGTAGTTTGGTCATTGAGCACATTGTGCCTAAGGGCAAGGGGTTTGTGTTTCGTCGATGGCATCAATCATTGCTGCAATCGGCTCGACACCAAGTTGGGTTTGTGCGATCGGATCGTTGCCCACCCCTGCCATGTAAGGATGATGTGGAGAAATGGTACTCGATCTTTCATTTTGATACCCCCGAGCATTTGAACTGCTGGATCGAGTCGGATGAGCGTAAGCAGCTCTTTGAAGAAGGGCAAGAAATTTTTAGAGCTTACCGCTTTAAATCGTTTACGACAGGTTTGGAAGGCTGGTTTTCTCAGGCGGCTGGCTCTGAGCAAAGTAGTTTAGGACCTCCTGTTTGGAAGCAAATTTTATCAGTAGTTTTGGGGCTATATCCGGTTGTCATTTTGCAAACCCGGTTGTTTGATGCTTTGGGCATCATGTCTTCTTGGCCATTTGCCAGCTCAATGTTGGTGAATAACTTGATTACGTCCACAATTTTAAGCTTAGCAATTATGCCTCTTGTTGCTCGGCTCATGGGGTTTTGGCTCCGGCCTGCCTATCGGTTACCTTCTTGGAAAATAGATCTGTACGGGTTTGGCATGATTGCTATGTTGCTAGGAACCATGGTTCTTGTTTTTCATCAATTTTGAGGCATCTTAAGACGATTTATGGATTCATTTGTCTCTTTGTTGGATACACAGCTTGTTTTGCTGGTGGGAGCGATCGCCGTATTTTTCCTTTCTTTACGTCTGCTATTTCAAGTGCTTCAGGCTGGCCTTGGCTCTATGGCAGCGATTCTTGCGATTGTGTTGGTGTTGTATTACGTGTTTGGAATTTCGCCAGAAGCTCTGTGGTTTGAGATTAGTCACCTTCCACAGGATCTAGCGCAATGGGCGCAGTCGTTGGCATAGAGCATTGGCATAGAGCATTGGCATAGAGTGTTGGCGGAGAGAGGTGAGATGTTAAAGCCATTGCTTGGCTGGACAAAGCCTTGGTTACTCCTTGGGGTGATGATATGGAGTGTATGGCTGAGCATGGTTGCACCTGCGCAGGCTGGCGACATGGCTAAAGCTCTGGCCTTTCAACAACCTCACACAAGCCTCGAAGTATTTGCATTTTATGAAACATCCTACGCCGCTCAAAAAAGTCTTCTCAAGTCTCTGAAGATTCCGAGCAAGATGATGAAAAAAGCGGCTGGGTTTCAGGGAAGTTCTACACTGCAAAGCCAAGATGGCAAACAAGTGATAACGCTAGCTCAATGGCAAGATGTTGCTAGCTATCACGCTTATACGCCAATGACTTTAGTCAACGGTGCTGATGCGGTGCTATCGGAGCCCGCTCGTACCATTGTGTTTGAAACGGCGATCGCTCAAACTTCCATTCCCAATGCAACGCCCGCGCTACGCGGCAAAGAAGCAGTGGTTCAACTGGTGCAATTTACGCCGAATACGCCTGACGTGCAGCCGCAGGTGTTGGCTCAGGTAGAAGAACTGATTCCCACGCTGTTAAATCAACAGCCCATTCCTCAATCCGTTTTGTTGTTAACCAGTACCGAAGACAATGCGATCGCCCTCATCGTGAACTGGAACTGTAGTGCCGGGTTTGCAGATGTGGGTGAACCTACAGCGATCGCAATTTCTCCCAGCTTGGCAGCATTAGCGAATCACACACAACAGCTTTATAACGTGGTGAATATCATTCCGGCTGAGCCTAAAAAAGACCAAAAACAATGAATCAGCACTGAAAAGCCTTGTTTGAACGGCACGATGGCGAAGGGAAACACGCCTAACCCTTGTGGGCATTGCAACGCCATCAATCGACGGCTGGATAGGCGATCGCGATTACTACAAGATGCCGTTAAGTCTATCCGCTGCAAACTGATGAAAATTTGCGACTGTCATTCTGCTAGCGCGAATAGATGTAACTCCATACACAAAACAATCCCCTGTGTCGGTATACCGTATACACAGTGTTTTGCTTCAATATTCACAGCCTAGACAAACGAGCAAATTTCATTTGGTTTGCTGGGTAGAAGCTGAGGCCAAGCATCACATCGGTAAATGGTGGCACTTCATTTAATAACAATAGGCGTCTATGACCGAGTTAAACCAAAACCTAACCGTGGATGACAGCTCAGATATTGTAGAGCTACCCAAAACAAGCGAACTCATCTACGGCTTGAATGATCGACCTCCTTTAGCAGAGGCTATTTTTGTTGCATTTCAGCATGTTTTAGCCGCATTTGTCGGCATTATTACGCCACCTTTGATCATTTGTACTGGCCTGGGTTTGGATGCAACCAACACTAGCTATGTGATTAGCATGTCGCTGTTTGCATCGGGTCTATGTACCTTTATTCAATGCAAAAAAATTGGACCTGTTGGCTCTGGTTTGCTAAGCCTACAGGGAACAAGCTTTGCATTCTTAGGCCCAATTTTGGGAGTTGGAACGTTTGCTGTTCAAAATGGGCGATCGCCCGAACAGGCTCTAGCTCTTATTTTTGGCGTTTGCTTCTTTGGGGCTGCCGTTGAAATTATCCTGAGCCGATTTCTCCATCTCATGAGCAAAATCATTACCCCGGTGGTTTCGGGGACGGTGGTTATGATTATTGGTTTGGGTTTAATTCGCACCGGAGTCGTGAGTTTGGCGGGGGGTGTTGCTGCTCAGCAAAACGGTACATTTGGCAGTGTGCAAAACTTGGCTTTGGGCGGCGGTGTTTTGCTGATTGTGGTGTTACTAACCACGTCAAATAACCGATTTTTACGAATGGGCGCGATCGCCATTGGTCTGATCATCGGTTACATCATTGCAGCCTTCATGGGAATGGTTAACTTATCAGTATTAGGCCAGTTGCCCATCGTTAGCGCACCTATCCCATTCAGATATGGCCTAAGCTTCGACTTTGCAGCATTTTTGCCGTTCATCTTACTGTATGTGCTGACCGCCATCGAAACGGTTGGAGACCTAACGGCAACCTCTGCCGTTTCGGGAGAACCGGTTTCTGGCTCTGTTTACATTCGTCGTATTAAAGGAGGCGTGTTGGGTGACGGCATCAACTCTGCGATCGCTGCTTTGCTCAACTCTTTTCCTAACACCACCTTTAGCCAAAACAATGGTGTCATTCAAATGACTGGCGTTGGAAGCCGTTATGTTGGCTTCTTTGTTGCAGGCATCTTTGCATTGCTGGGGTTGTTGCCCATTGTCGGAGGGTTGTTTCAATCCATTCCCCAACCCGTCTTGGGGGGCGCAACCACGGTCATGTTCGGTTCAATCGCTGTTGCAGGATTAAATATTGTCGCATCCGAAAAGCTAGATCGTCGCTCCATGATTATTGTGGCGGTTTCGCTAGCTATGGGGTTAGGCGTTCTCTATGCTCCAGACATATTCAATGACAAACCTGCAATTATTAAAAATCTTTTTGGCTCAAGCATTTCAACCGGAGGCTTAACCGCTATTTTGTTGAGCTGGCTACTGCCCAAGAGTGCTGTTGTTGAAGAAGCCCAGGTTCTTGAAGCAGACCCCTCCACTTAAGCAATCGAACTTATAGGACGCTTGAAGGAAGTTTGGTAAGAAGACAGCTGAGTAAAAGTGGTGTGGTGTTTGGTGCCATGCCACTTTTTGTTTTTAGTATCTAGTAGCAATTGGACAGCAAGCAGCTTTGTGGAACCTGTCTCTGGGCCGTTAGAGGACATCTGAAAAGTGCCTAAAGCTTTGTGTATTGCCCTCACCCCTGGTGTTCCCCCGCCCAAAATTGGTCGAGGGGAAAGGGTCTGTAGCTCTCCTTATCCCAATTTTGGGAGAAGGGTCTGAGGGACGGGAGCTATTTTTTGACTTCTCAGATATCCGCTTAGGGAGTTTTAGTCCATCAAAATTATCGATCAGCAGATGCCGAATGAACGTTAAGTCTCTCACATTGATAAAAGGCGTTCAAAACGGATAAAACCAGGGGACAATAGTCTTCTACTTGGTAAGCTATCTTTCGTAACGTGGCTTCCTTGAAGCTAGTTGATTTTGTTATCAAACGCAAATTCTAGGTTGTCATGCAACCTGTGGTGTTTGGTTCGTGTCAACTCAGTTAACGGCTTGAACAATAAGGAGTAAATGCTTGTCCAGGTTCCCAAAATCACTTCAGCGCACCCAACCGTTGAAGGAGCAGGCTTATCAAACATTGCGCAAGATGATTTTGACGGGTGAGCTAGTACCTGGACAGCGCTTAGTAGAGGCACAATTGGCGAGGGATTTGGCGGTGAGCCGAACGCCGATTCGAGAAGCATTGGGTCAATTGCACCGAGAGGCGTTGGTCATGTCTGATGCTGACCAAGGGCTCCAGGTCGCTAGATTTTCGGCGGATGATGCTGCCCATCTGTATGAATGCCGCATCGCGCTAGAGCTTGTTTCGGTTACAGAGGCTTGTGAACATGCCACATCGGGGCAAATGCGCAAGCTGCAACAATTTGTGCAAAAGGCAGAAAAACTGGTGGATGCCAATGCGTCTCGCTTATTAAACTTTCAACTGCTGGAATTGGACTACCAATTTCATCGGTTGATTGCTGAGATGTCGGGCAATTCCTGGCTGCAAGAAATTCTTGACCAAATTTTTGACAAGATGATGCTGTTAAGAATTCAGACAATTGAGCAAAATCAAGGGGTGCTTGATGTTGGAGTAGAGCATCTTGCAATTTATGACGCGATCGCCCAGCGAAATACAAAAGCCGCAAAACAGGCAACAACTCAGCACCTAAAAGCCGCCAAAACGCGGGTGATTCACGAGTTATCGATTTTGGCAGCAAAGCCCAATTCTGCCGATCAGTTTTGAAATGAGACATGATTGGGGCTACACCCAAAAAACGGGGGCATGAATACCACATCCCCCAATGATCTAGGCTTTATGAGCCTTTCTCCAACTTTTTGAGAGCCTCTGCCTTGTGGATAGCTTCTTTGCCACTTTTTTCGCTTTCTACCAAGTACTCAGGCTCGTCTTTAGAAGCCTCGAAATGGTGATTTTTGAAGTCGGTGGGTTTGGTAATGATTTCCTTGACAACCCCACGCGATGTGCCCCCAGAGGACTTCCATTCAACGCGATCGCCCTTCTTAAATGGCTGAGTCATAAACTTACTCCAAATTAGTGATTTCCTTTAACGTGAGTTTTGGAAAAGTCCATTTTTGTGTACACAACGCGCACGCAAAAATGGACACTTCAGCTTATCTATAACTCACGTTCCCTTAGGAGAGGTGGCATTGACTAGATCTGGCTGCTCAGCATTGGGAGGACGCTGTACAGTTTGTTCTGTAGAGGGGTGTTGTTGCTCATCCAACCCTGGAATTTTGATGGGTTTACCTTGTTCGATGGACTCATATAAAGCGCGAATGATGCGAACATCAGTCAATCCTTCCATGCCAGATGGTTCTGGATCTTTGTTTTGAAGGATGCAATCTGAGAAGTAAGAAAACTCAGCTGCAAGTTGGCCACTGGGCGAAAAGGTTTTTTCCTGAGTTTCGCCTTCAATTGTCAAAAAGTGCTTTAGTTCTCCCTGCCACGGGTAGGCAGGCTCGACACGCAAATCGCCCTTGGTTCCAACAACCTGGTACGTAGACACACTCGCTGCACCAAAGCTGACTGTAAACGTTGCCAACCGCTCATTCGGAAAGCGCAAAATTGCCGTTGCCATTTCCTCTACTTCGGCAAAGCGCTGTTCTCCCTTATTGGCAGCAATGGCAAAAACCTCGTAGGGTTCATCTTGGAAAAGGTAGCGAGCTGCGTTGAGGCAATAAATGCCAATGTCGTCGATGGTGCCACCTCCGGTGACATCGCGCAGGCGAATGTTGCCCTCATCCTTGACCTGTTGGGTAAACACAGAATTGAAGATGCGAGGTTCACCAATTTTTCCAGATTGCACGACTTCAATGGCCGCCAGATTGGCTGGTTCCAAATGAAGGCGGTATGCAATCATCAGCTTCACACTATTGTTATTGCAGGCGTAGATCATGTCTTCGCATTCATCTTCGGTCATGGCCATTGGCTTTTCGCACAGAACATGAATGGCTTGATTGGCGGCGCGCATTGTGTACTCGCAGTGCAAATGGTTTGGCAGCGCGATGTATATGGCATCGATATGGCCACTTGCTAAGCACTCGTCGTACTCATCGTAGGAGTAGGTGTGCTGCACATTGTATTTTTTGCTTAGCTCTTGCAGCTTGGTGGCGTCGTCGGAAATGAGGGCTACTAATTCTGAATTTTCAGACTGAGCAAAGGCGGGTAGTGCTGCTTCTTGGGCAAACCAACCTAGGCCAATGACGGCATAGCGAATTTTACGATCGCCCTGGTTTGAAACCGATTGAGATGAGTTCATCAAACGTCTCCCGCAAGTGTGGTGAGGGTTAAATACGGACCCGAGCCCAGCTGGATATCAGCAAACATGCATTGATGCGATCGCGACAGGGATCTTCCCGATGCAATTAGCCTAAAAACCTGGATCACTTTTTTCCTCTTACTTCTGAGGCATATCTCTCAATCCGCTTCTAAACCATGGGTTAGAGACGACGGTTGTGTTGAAACTCTAAGCAATTGTGAATGTTTAAACGGCTTGGATATGACTGGCGATCGCTATAACCATCAAAACGCCATCTCAAAAAATTCACAGGACTTACGCAATTGAATGATGTTTAGAGCGCGAATCGCCCCAAACATTATTCAACCCCCTGGTTTTTCGTATTAGAGTGCGTAAATCCTGGTTCATTGTCGGTTGAGCAATCTCCTGAGCCATCTCGACAATCGACCTGCTGCCTAGATCTTTGGGCGTTTCTGCTGCGCAACAATCTAGGCTTCCAAAAAGCCATTTATCTCTGTGAAACCCAGCCATCCATGGGTGGTGATGGCTACTGCAACAAAAAGCGGGGTGGCGTTAGCCAAAACAGCTCGCTTTGGCCTAGGGGAGTGCCATGGCTTGGAAGCGAAAGACCAATGACACCTGCTTTTTTAAGCACAAGACAATGGTGAATACTGCCCCAGGCGAGCTGCTCTGCCCACTCACTTAGGCCGGGTTCATGCCCCACAATGGCAATGCGATCGCCCTTGGCTGAGTTTCGCCATGTATCTAGCCAGCCCAGCCATTCTTGCAAACTGCCTCCGGGTGCCAGAGTTGCCGATTCGTCTAGGTGCTTGCTCAATCCCGCTTGCTGCAGAATCTCTGCCGTTTGTCGAGCACGCACTAAGGGGCTGGTAAGCAGAACGTCAAACTTGAGTCCCAGCTCTAGTAAGCGCTGAGCGACTTGCTGAGTTTTGCGCACGCCTTCTTCTGTGAGGGGGCGTTCGTTGTCGTTGGCATAACTGCCATGCTCACCAGCCAATCCATGACGAATGATGTATAGCTCTAAAGACATTGGAGAGAAGGAAGAATGACTGCTGGAGGAGATGATGGGGTGATCGCTTGTGAGACCACGGGATGGATTGAGGATCGAACAGAGTCCCAAAACGGGTGAGAGTTTGGGTGAGGTGTCTGGCGCTCGAATTCGAGAACCATCGAAATTCGATTTGCGGCTTGAGAGGCTTGATCCGGTTGCTACTCCCACATAAAAAGGAACATCAGTGGGTTTGAATGATCCCGTTCTCAGGGTTCACCAAACGCAGCAGCTTTTGTTTGATCTGGGTATCAAAGACTTCCCACTTCAGGCGGGTATATTCGCTGCTTTCATTAAAGCCAGACAAAAAGCCCATTGGGATTTCGAACCCGCCTGCCATAGAGCGACCGCCACCAAAGAAACGGCCATGGCCATCTTGTCCAAAGGCTTCTTTAATGAACTCGTCGGGATCGAGGGTGAGCTTGCTCGTGCGTAGCGAGCCAACGACGATCTCCAGATCCTCGTCTTCGTCGTGCACGATGCCATATACCACAGCGGTATGCACGTTCTCTTCGGTAACCAGAAAATCGGCAGCCTGGGGAATGGCATCGCGGTCGTCGTAGCGCAGGTAGCCAACCCCTGCAATGCAAAAGTTGTTCTGCAGAATGCGGTTGCGGAGCGATCGCTCAATCACATCCATCACCCGCTTCGAGCGCGACGAGTGCAGCACCGAATTGAGCAACTGGCTATCGTAATACCGACTCAGGTAGGCCGCCGCCAAAAAGTCTTCTTCCTGTGCTTGCATCAGCCGATTTGTATCACAGCGTAAGCCATGCATCAAGGCTGTTGCGCATTTAATGTGTTCGCCGTTGCTGTTATCCAATCGCAGGAGACCCGCTTGCAGGTACTGCGTCATGATAGTGGCTGTGGCGCGAGTGTTGGACCGAATATCGGTGAATTCAGCGTGCATGTCGCCCTGTGGGCTGTGGTGATCAATGACGGCAATGATCGGCAGTTTCAGCTCTTCCACAAGGGGCAAGAGCTGGGTGGTTGTGCCCTGGTTATCGACGAATACACAGCCGCTGTAATTGGATAGGTCTTTGTCGCGGGCGATCTGTAGTGACCAGCGCTGAATAGGCAAGCCCGTTAGTTTAACCAGGGCAATGTTTTCCTGATGGCTCAGGGTGCCGGCATACACAATATCGCAGCGAATGCTGTACTGCTCGGCAATCAGCTTATATACCCAAGCACAGGACAACGCATCGGGATCGGGAAAATCTTGCAGCAAGACGAGATGGCGATCGCCCCGATGCCGTTCGAGCAGACGATTGAGTTCGTCTGCTTTTTGTTCGGTAAGGCGACGACCGCTTGGAGTGGTCAACGTCCAGTCTGAGCGAATGCGAAGCAGTTCCACATCATCAATATCTGTGCTGTTGGAACTAGAGCTTGCTAGGGCAGAATCCGTCATCACGTTAGAACCGTTGTGAGACTTCAAAGAGGAATTAGATGGCATATCTCAGTAGTGACTGAGCAACCTTGAGCGCTGTCGTATAAACGACTACTCAAATTATTCTCAGAATTGTGGGTATACCCTTTGATCTTCGCAGAAAAAAACGCAGGCCGCACCCTATCGAAGGTTCTAATTTCCGTACATAAATTCACAGTTTGCTGACATTCGACTCATCTGGATAGGCCATATGGCCTATTGATTGTGGTTGCGATCGCTCAACTGGGCTTTTTTCGGTTGCTAAGTATCAAATCCCACGTAGAAAAACCCCCAAACCATTTGCAGGTTCAGGGGTTAAATACCAATGACATATTTTTGCCACTCTTTGTGCAAGCCACTCTTGACATGTTTGGTGACTTCAAAGTAAAGGCCGCTATGGGGTTTGTGGGGCGGTCGATTCAAGTGCATGTTTGCCTCTTTGGGCGTGCGGTTTCCTTTTTTTACATTGCAGCGCACACAGGCCGTGACGATGTTTTCCCAACTATCGCCACCTCCGCGCGATCGCGGCAGTACATGATCTAGTGTTAATTCGTCGCCTGTGTAGCCACAGTATTGACAGGTGTGGCTATCGCGATGCAGTAAGTTGCGTCGGGTTAGCGGGATCTCTTTGTAGGGCACCCGAACATAATGCCTCAGTCGAATCACCGTTGGCAGGGGCAGCTTGTTGTAGACCAGTTTGCCATTATGTTCTACCTGTTCTGCTTTTCCTTTTATTAGCAGAACGACTGCCCGTCGCCAGCTCGTGATGTTGAGAGGTTCATAGGAAGCGTTCAACACCAGAACTTTGCCCATTGATGGCTAGTTAATTTAAGAAGGTTGACGTGATATTAACATAGTTGGCCCAGAAGCGGTGGGCGTACCCTCAGAGGATTTACGGAGAAACCAAAATTTGGGCGTTGTTTTGCAATTTTTATGTTTTGCAATTTTTAAGGTTCCCGCTTACGGTTATTTAAGTTTTGAGTGTGTAGAGTGAAGGGCAATTGATAGGCTGGGGCTTGAGTAGCAAAGCCAGGAATGACATGAATGATTGAGTGATCTCGACAAACATTGGACTTACGCATTGGTGTTGTGGGTAGGGTGCGAAGCACCCTACCCACAACACCAACACACCAGATTTAGTGGGCTTGCGTAAGTCCTGAAACAATCAAACCAGCGGTTGGTGTGTAGTATTTGGTGTGATGCAAGGAGTGGAGTTCGATGCTGAGTTGGGAACATACGCCCAGTTTAATTCCGATGATGCGAGAACGGGCTTGGGTTGAGATTGACCTGGCAGCGGTGGCTCACAATGTGCAGCAGTTGCGGCGATCGCTTGCGGCAGGAACTGATCTTATGGCCGTAGTCAAAGCGGATGCCTATGGCCACGGAGCCGTCACCGTAGCCCGCACTGCCTTGCAGCATGGGGCCACCTGGCTAGGCGTAGCCACCATTCCCGAAGGGATTGAATTGCGCGAGGCCAACATTGACGCACCCATCTTGCTGCTGGGAGCTGCCAATACTCCCGAGCAAGTGCGGGCGATCGCCCATTGGGATTTGCAGCCAACCTTATGCAACCCCAAGCAAGCGCTCGTGTTTGCCGAAACCATGAGTCATATGGGGCGATCGCTCCCCGTCCATCTCAAGCTCGATACCGGCATGTCGCGCTTAGGCATGCCATGGCAAGAAGCTGCCGCTTTTGCCCAACTCGTACAGGGTTTGCCCAATCTGCAAATTGCCAGCGTTTACTCACACTTAGCCACCGCCGACGAGCCAGACCAAACGGTGATGCAGCTCCAACACCACCGTTTTGAAGCGGCGATCGCCCAACTGTGCAGCGCAGGCATTGCCCCACCTCGGCTGCACTTGGCCAACTCCGCCGCCACCCTGGTTGACCCTGCTTTGCACTACAACATGGTGCGCACCGGACTCGCCACCTATGGACTCCATCCCGCACCCCACCTGAGCGATCGCCTCAACCTACAGGCCGTGATGCAAGTGCGCGCTCGCATCACCCAAGTCAAATCACTCCAGTCCGGAACTGGCGTGAGCTATGGCTACAAATTCATTGCCCCCAAAGATATGCAAATCGCCGTTGTTGGCATTGGCTACGCCGACGGAGTGCCGCGTCTCCTCTCCAACCGCATGACCGTCCTCATTCGTGGCCAGCGTATTCCCCAAATTGGCTCCATCACCATGGATCAGCTCATGCTCGATGTTTCCACCATCCCCAACCTGCAAGAAGGTGAAGTTGTCACCTTGCTGGGCCAAGACAGGGGCGATCGCATCACCGCCGACGACTGGGCCAACCTCCTCGGCACCATCTCCTGGGAAATTCTCTGCGGCTTCAAGCATCGGCTTCCCCGGCTCACCATCAACCAATCGCAGGAGGTGGCGCACGGCGTGGGGAAAGAGGGGAGTGGGGGAAGGAGTTAGGAGATGGGGCTAGGGGCTAGAGGTTAGGAGGAAAGGGAGGGAGTAGGGAGTGGGAAGTCGGTAGTCGGGGTGACTGCCAGCGGTTCGAATGGGTCGGGCCGGAACCCCAATCCGCGCCCCTTTGCCACCTCGCTCAAGCCCTAACCCGGTGAGCGGATTGGCATTGAGATGTTCGCCCCTTGCGGATGGGTTCCTAAGGGGACGTGCTTCGTCCCCTTAGAAGCGGGGGCTTGGGGGAAGTCCCCCGAGCCATGCTTTGGCCAACCGAACCCCAACCCATTAGCATGGCCCAAAACCATCACCCTCGAAGGCTTCCCTCACCGTCCTACTGCTCAAACCGCCGCATCAAATACGCCACGCCAAAATCCCCATTAGGATGCTTCGCCAACTGATCTGCCAGATCAAATACCCGCTGTGCCAAGTCATCGCCCAACTTTTCTACCGTAGCGCGACGCTCGCGATCCAAATACTCGCGTTCGCGCGATCGCAACTGCCAATCGCTGGTAAACAGTTGCTCCACCGCCACATGCAAACCTAAATGCTCCAGGACAGGCCACTCACCGCGATCGCACCACACCCCACCGCACTTTACACAGCGCTCCACATAAAATGGATGCTTCAGCCCAATGCGTGCTCGGGCCAAGTAGCCCCCACAGTCGGGACAGAGGCCACCTTTCGCATCCAACGGTGAAGGTTCATAGCCCAAATCCAAATCCGCAGGAACCGGCTCAATCGATCGATCGGATAGGCTTGCCTGCCAACTTTCGTAATCATCTGCCGAAACCCACGTCCCCTCGCAAACCGGGCATTGATGCGCCGCTAAATTGCCAGACAGGATGATGCTCGATAGCGATTCACCTTTGTCTTTTGGACACTGCACAAGTCATTCTCCATTTGAACCCTTTCATTAAACCACTGGACGGCAAGATTGCTAACCCTTGGCCAGGATTCATACTCATCGCGACTCTGCTACGATCGCCCCCTAGCCGCGCAAGCCTGCAAAATCGATGCCTATCGTACAGATCGATGGATTTTGGATGACGGGTTTTGAACTTGGCGTGCGAATCATTCGACTGGATAAACCCCAGCCCTGCTGCGATCGCAAACGGTTTGACAATGGGTGCGGTACGGTTGAGCCAGGGGCGATCGCCCCGACCGTTGCACCCTAGACTGTCACTCCATCTTTGAACCCCAAACCGTGCAGATCTCAAACGTTCACCATATCGCCATTATTAGCTCCAACTACGAAGCCTCCAAACGGTTTTATACCGAGGTTTTGGGCTTTTCCATCATTCGCGAAAACTATCGAGCCGCCCGCGATTCCTACAAGCTCGACCTTACAGTGGACGAGCATACGCAAATCGAACTGTTCTCATTTCCTGAGCCGCCTCCCCGGCCCCAATATCCCGAAGCCTGTGGCTTGCGACACCTTGCCTTTGCCGTACCCGATCTGGATGAGGCGATCGCCCATTTGCACACCTACGGCATTGAAACCGAGCCCATTCGGGTCGATGAGTTTACCAATCGACGGTTCACCTTTTTCCGCGATCCTGATCAGTTGCCGCTAGAGCTGTACGAACTGGCCTGATGCGATTCTTGCTAACGATGGCTGCCCACTGACTGAACGTCAGTTTTGGTTAAGAGCTTTTCTAAGGTTTACGCGACGCGCAAACCCTAGAAAAGCCCATTTTTGCGTGCGCGACGAGCACGCAAAAATGGGTGCTTCAGCTTATCCAAACCTCAGATTTACTGAGATTCAAAATAATTGGAAAGCTCCAACAAATTTCCATCTGGATCTCGAAAATAAATTGACCGAATACGGCCTGTGGCTCCCGTGCGCTCGACGATTCCCTCTTCAATGGCAACCCCGCAGTGCTGCACATGGGCGATCGCCTCCTCCAAAGTTAAATGTGTGATGAAGCATAAATCTGCCGAACCAGGTGTTGGATGCCGAGCCTTGGGTTCAAACTCCTGCCTGTAAAGATGTAGGTTAATTTTTTGCTGGCCAAATACAAGAGCTGTACGCCCCTGCCCAAACGTAACCACCTGCATCCCTAACACCCGACCATAAAAATCGCAAGTGGCCGAGATATCCTGCACGGTTAGCACCAAGTGGTCAATCTGAGTGATATGCATCGCGAATGGCTCACAAACACAAGTGTTATCGAGAGGTGCGGCAAAACGCCACCAAAAGCCTTCTCCTCCAACCTGGGAGAACAGGCTACAAGATTGCAGCTTATTACACCTCCTGTCCAAATGGCTTTTGGGGATCATGAATCGTGGGGCCGAGGATCTGCACAACGATTCATGCAGGAGGTCTATTTTGTGTAGGAAATGACAGCAACTATCAACCAATAGGACTCCAGAAGGTTGCTGATGGATTCAACCGTTTTTAGTTGGCAATATCCAACGGAGGTACTCCGTAATTTAGACTCTCAATGATGGATAATCGAACCGTATTCTAAAGCGTTGAAACTACGGGTATTTTCCTTATAGATTGAGCAAATTGGGGCAGAAAAACCAACATGATTCTGCCTTATCGCACAACACGAAACTCGTGTGAGTAAAGGGAGACAACAAAATTGTCGGAGGAAATTTCAATTAACCAGCGATCGCGCATTGGATCCTCTGAAATCTTCTCTCGACCGCAGACCTTTCCAGCTTTTTCAGAAACATAATCTGGAAATAAAATAATAACTTTATCGCCAATTTGAGGAATATCAGGAGTGTACAAGGATTTTAAAAGTCGGCCTTCACCGTACGTATTTTATTTTTGTTAACCAGATCTTAACGTTAAAGGCGAAATATTTTTTAGATATTGCAACAGAATGTTGAGCCATCCCTTCAACAGCTTGCTGGGTTTGACGTTGGAGTCGGCAATGAGTGTTAATCTATGCGGCAGACAGAGCTGGGCAACAGTGTTATATAAGGGGGAGGTTGGACTGCACAATGCGCTGGCTCTATCTTCAACAAAGGCTGCATCTATCTGTGAAATGAATCATTGACGAACTCATTCTCTATGCTCCATCCTCCATCGATAGAGAATATTCAAACCGCTGTTGACTCTTCTCAACCCGTTGTGTCTCAACCTGTCGTGCCGTCTCACTTTTTGGTGTGTGGGTTGGGGCGATTGGGCTATTACTGTGTGACCTCGCTGAAAGAGTTTTCGGTACTGGTGAGTGCGATCGATATTCGTGCGCCAAATCCTGTCGATGCCGAAGCTTTACTGAGGCAACTAGAGTCATTTTGGGAGGGGGACTGTCGCCAAGCCGTTTACCTGGAGCAAACTCAAATTCAGCGCTATCGAGCGGTGATGTTGGTAACCAGCGATGAACGAGTCAATATTGAGGCGGCGTTTGCGGTTCGATCGCTCAACCCCCATGTGCGACTGGTCGTCCGCTCTGCCAAAGAAAGCCTGAACGAGCTACTAAGCAAACAGTTGGGTAACTTTGTCGCATTTGAGGCCACGCAGCTTCCGACTCACGCCTTTGCGATCGCCGCTCTGGGCAACGAGAATCAGGGATTTATCGACCTGGATGGGCACTTGCTGCGGGTTGTGCAGCAAACCGTAACGCCTCAACATCGCTGGTGCGATCGCCGTTTTTTGCACGAACTCAACACCACCATGACCCGGATGCTGAGCCACCGGGCAGGCGGCACCACCACCGCCATGGAAGTGTTTAACTGGGATCCCAATGCGCGGGTTCGGATGGGAGACACCCTCACCTATGTCGAACTCAGCGATCGCCTGAATCAGCCGATGGTGCGTACCGAGGCAGCGGCTCCAGGCTCCGAACCCTCACCGTATTCCAAGTCGATGTGGCAGCGTGTGCAAAGTGCCGTAACTCCGCTGCGGATGCACCGCTGGCTGCAACACCTATGGCACGCCACCGAGCAGCAGCAGACCAAGCGCGTAGCGCTGGTGGTGGGGGTGTTGATTGTGCTGCTATTGCTGGTGGGCACGGTGGTTTTACACTTTGCCATTCCCAATACCACCTTTGCCGACTCGCTCTACATGAGTGCGATGCTCCTGCTCGACTCGTACGATGCGTTGTTAAGTTTGACGGGCGATCGCGACACGATTCCCGGTTGGCTGCAGGTGTTGCATGTGTGTTTTGCCCTGGCGGGTACCGCGTCGATTGGCGTGTTGTACGCGCTGTTGACTGAAAGTTTGCTAGCGGCTAAGTTTCAGCTTCCGCAAAAGCGACAACCCTTACCCAAAGCCGATCATATTGTTGTCGTTGGGTTAGGGCGTGTGGGCAAGCGCGTCGCCTCATTTTTAGAATCGCTCCAGGAAGAGGTGGTTGGGGTGCACTCCGATATGCTTGAAGCGGGTGTGTTACCTCAATTACCGATTGTGATTGGAAACCCAACCGTGGCGATCGCCAAGGTCAACTTATCCACGGCACGCGGCATCGTTTTATGTACCGAAGACGAAATCGACAATTTGGAACTTGCCATGATGGCCAATTCCATCAACCCCAATTTACGAGTGGTGATCCGCACCTATGATCCTCGATTTAGCCAGAATATGGATCGCGTGATGCCCTTTGCCAATGTGCTGTGTGCTTACGAGCTAGCGGCCGAAGCCTTTGTTGCTGCTGCCTTTGGCGAAAATGTGTTGTCGCTATTTCGGCTGAATGAGCAAACCATTATTGTGACAGAGTACTTTATTGAACAAGGCGATACCTTAAATGGACTGCTGCTTTCGGAGGTAGCCTATGGCTATCGCGTGGTGCCCTTGCTCCACAGCCGCAAGGACGATAATGTGCGGCTGATGCCGTCGGATGATGTGCGCCTGCATCAAGGCGATCGCATGGTGGTATTGGCTAGTAGCGAGGGGTTGCAGCGCATTGAACGGGGCGATCGCCTCCAGCCAACGTGGTGGGTACAAGTAGAGCGGGCGTTTTCCAAAGATGCTCACTTCGAGGGAGCCACCACCATTGCGCGGGTTGCGGGTTGTGCATTGCAACCTGCACGCGATGTGATGGAGCACATACCCACCCAAGTGCCCGTTCCGATGTACCACCATCAAGCTATTCGCATGGTGCGCGAACTCCACAAAGTTGGAGTGACTGCCAAGCTAATGCCCGAGGCTGATTAATGGCTTAGACAAGTCCAATAGACCAATCCAGCAGACGCGTTAAAGATACACGTTCGCCTCAGAGGGTTAAATCTCCAGGCCCAGAGCCGATCGCAGCTGATGCAAGGTCTCTTGTTCGTGCTCGCCAACGGATTTGGGTTGATGGGGGCGAGTGGGCCGATGAGAGCGTGGAGTCTCCGCAGTTGCCTGGGCTACCTGTTCCGCCAGGGAATAGCAAAGCGTTTGGTAATCGGTAAGCTCAGCGGGCGATCGCTCCTGCAATAGTGCGATCGCTGCGTGGCATAGGGTAATGGCTTGCTGCAATGCGGCGGCGGGCGTTGTTCCCAAATCTTGCGGTTGGATACTCACAGGCTGATCGTTCGCCGTAAACAGCGCATGAATTAGCTCATGGGCAGGAAAGCGATCGCTCGCCGTTGCTAAAGCTTGCCCCAAAGTTGATCCCTCCGATGCCGAAGAAAACACCCCTAGCTCACTCATGGCCACCGCATAGCCACAGGCCACCGGGGCGATCGCCAGCGTTTTCCATTCGGCATCGGTGTAGTGTTGGCGAGTCGTCATGGTGCGTCCTTTTCCTATCGAGCATGACCGACAGACACAAAAAAAGGGCAACCTGCCCTTGTGATACCTTAGCAAATTGGTTGATGCAGAAGGTTAGACGCTACACCTCTGGCGATCGCAGCGTTTCTACCCCTTGAGGTTCTTCCAATGCTTCAAACACGAGGTTGTAAACAAATCCAGCCAACACCGCACCCACAATCGGAGCCAACCAGAACAGCCACACCTGGCTAAACAGGCTAGCACCTGCAAACAAAGCGACCCCCGTGCTGCGAGCAGGGTTTACCGATGTGTTGGTGATTGGAATGCTAATCAAGTGAATCAGGGTAAGTGCCAAACCAATGGCAGCAGGAGCAAAGCCTTTGGGAGCGCGCACATCCGTCACACCCAAAATCACCATCAAAAACATAAACGTCATCACAATTTCAGCGAGCAGAGCGGCAGCCAAACCATAACCACCGGGCGAATGCTCACCAAAACCATTCGTCGCCAAAGGATTGGAGCCAGCCAGTTCAAACCCAGCCCGACCCGTTGCAATTAAATAAATCAAACCGCCAGCCAAAATTGCACCCAATACCTGAGCCACAATGTAAGGCAGCAATTGGCTAGAAGGAAACCGCTTGCCTGCCCACAACCCAAACGAAACAGCTGGGTTAAAGTGACCACCCGAAATGTGACCCAATGCATAGGCCCCGGTAAACACCGTCAAGCCAAAGGCCAGAGAAACCCCCAGCAAACCGATTCCTAGCGGATTGGTATCTGTATCGTAGGGGAAACCCGCAGCAAATACAGCACTACCGCACCCACCTAAAACCAACCAAAAAGTGCCGATAAACTCGGCAAGCAACTTTTTAGACAACGGCATATTTTCTAAGAACTTTTTTTTAGAGAGTGTTTACACGCTGAAGCTACAGGACAAATATAAGGATTTGATGAGGAGAACGATAAATAAAACTGTATTCTTTGCGACAAAATAAAACTCGAAGATAAACCGAACTTATCAAAATTCCCAGAGACCTTCTGCATTAATCGTTCTTCAGCTTTACCGGGAGACGATTCATGGCCTCGCTCTACCTGCGCTCTACAAAGAATGCAACCAGGGGATGACGATTTAACCCGGTAACCATGAGGGAATAGGGAGGATAGCGAACAATATCAGAACCCAGGGGATCATGGAGAACCCAGGGGAATATGGGCGACATCGCGATTCTCTACCCTTAGCGTTATCTTGCAAATCTTACTGGGGTTGAATTTCATATTCCTTTCATTTTTGCAGCCACATCCGATAGAATCAAAAATGAAAAGATTATGAAACGCCGATATATGCCGATTCACCCTTTTCTTTCTTATTTACCCCACGTTGGCATTCGGCTGGCGATCGCCCCAGTTTTGTCGGTTTTGGTGACTGGTCTGTGGCTTGGCGGCTGTACCAACTCTGCAACAGCTCCCACATCGAACTCTGAAGCAGCGGTGGAATCTGCTGCCAGTGTTGACGCAGCGGCCCAGGGCAAGCCCATTGTGCTGACCACGTTTACGGTGTTGGCCGATATCGCCCAAAATGTTGCGGGCGATCGCGCAGTGGTGCAATCGCTCACCCGTCCTGGGGTTGAAATTCATGACTACGAACCTACCCCAAGCGATTTGGTGAGGGCGCAGCAGGCTGATCTCATTTTGGACAACGGCATGGGGCTAGAACGCTGGGCCGAGCGGTTTTATGGCAGTGTCAAAGATGTGCCTCGGGTGACGGTGACCGAAGGAATCGATGCAATTCCTATTTCGGAAGGGCCTTATCGCGATCGCCCCAACCCCCATGCGTGGATGTCGCCTCAAAATGCGCTGATCTATGTTGACAATATTCGGGCAGCGCTATCCGAACTAGATCCCGATCATGCGGATGTATACGCTGCCAACGCCGCCGCCTACCGCGACCGAATTCTTGCAATTGATGAAACCCTGCGAGCTGCATTGGCCAAATTGCCAGAGAGCGATCGCTTTATTGTGACCTGCGAAGGTGCTTTTACTTACCTGGCCCAAAACTATGGATTGCAGGAAATTTACCTATGGGCTATTAACTCCGACCAGCAGGGTACACCGCAGCAAATTCGTCGGGCGATTGATACTGTCAAAGCGAATCAGGTTCCCGTCGTGTTTTGTGAAAGCACGGTGAATGCTGGAGCCCAGCAGCAGGTCGCTCAGGAGTCTGGGGCCAAGTTTGGGGGCGTTTTCTATGTCGATTCGCTAACTGCAGCCCAAGGTGACGCGCCAACCTATCTCAAGCTGCTGGAATACAACGTCAACACATTAATTCAAGGCCTTCAGGAGGGTTCATGATGCACGCACCGAGCGTTCAAGTTGAGGATGTGACCGTTGCTTATAACGGCAAGGTGGCGCTTCATGGAGCCAGTTTGAAGCTATATCCCGGCTCGATTGTGGGCTTGGTTGGCATGAATGGCAGCGGCAAATCTACGCTGTTCAAAGCCATTATGGGATTTGTTGCCCCCCAAACGGGCCGAGTGCTGATTAATGGATTGCCGTTGCGGCGGGCTCAGCAGCAAAACCTGGTGGCGTATGTGCCTCAGTCCGAAGATGTGGATTGGAACTTTCCGGTGGATGTGTGGGATGTGGTCATGATGGGTCGCTATGGCCACATGAATCTGCTCCGCATTCCCAAACGGGGCGATCGCCACATTGTGGATGACAGCATCAACCAAGTGCAAATGACCTCGTTTAAACACCGACAAATTGGGGAGTTGTCAGGTGGACAGAAAAAGCGCGCATTTTTGGCACGAGCGATCGCACAACAGGCTCCCGTTTTGCTATTGGATGAACCCTTTAGTGGAGTCGATATTAAAACCGAAAAGGCCATGATTGAACTGTTGATTGCATTGCGCGATCGCGGTCACACCATTCTTATTTCCACCCACGATCTGGCATCTATTTCAACATTTTGCGATCAGGTCGTGTTTATCAATCAAACGATTTTGGCCTACGGGCCGACTGCTGAGGTGTTTACCCAAGAGAACCTTAACCGCACTTTCGGTGGCATTGCACCCAAAATTGCTTAAATTATCGAGTTGACTCAGACGAAAATTTTTCGTGCTATTTATCTTCACTTTTACCGCTGTCGCCAGTGTCGTTAAGGCAGGGCCAGTTTTGAGAACAGCCTTGCTACTCCCAAAGCTGGCCTCATCAAAATGGCGATCGCCATCTCTCTACCTATCTATCATTTTGAGTGCGGTACCAACATGTTGCAAATGATTCAGCAGTGGTTCTTAGAACCATTACAGTATGAATTCATGGTTAAGGCGATATTGGTGAGTGCCTTTATCGGTATTGTGTGCTCGGTACTATCCTGTTATATGACACTGAAAGGATGGGCACTAATGGGCGATGCTGTGTCGCACTCGGTAATGCCCGGTGTCGTATTAGCCTACATTCTCAATATTCCATTTGCGATCGGAGCGTTTGTTTTTGGAGTTGGCTCGGTTCTAGCGATTGGCTTCATTCAAGCAAAAACTCGTATCAAAGAAGATACGGTGATTGGGCTAGTCTTTACAGGTTTTTTTGCATTAGGGCTGGTTCTCATTTCCAAAACTCCTAGCAATGTGGATCTCATGCACATTTTGTTTGGCAATGTGTTGGGCATTCCCAATGCAGAGATTGTACAAACGGTGTTGATTGGAGCGATCGCACTCATCACGATTTTGATCCTCCGCAAAGACCTGTTGCTATTTTGCTTTGATCCAACCCATGCGCAATCCATTGGCTTGAATATTACTGCTCTGTATTATATTTTGCTGACATTGCTATCGCTCACAATTGTGGTTGCATTGCAGGCGGTTGGTGTCGTTTTAGTTGTGGCATTGTTAGTCACACCTGGAGCAACTGCGTATCTGTTGAGCGATCGCTTCAATCATATGATGGTCATTTCGGTTATTTGTGGCATTTGCTCTTGCGTTCTTGGAACCTTTATTAGCTTTCACTTAGATGCATCCACTGGAGGATGCATCGTCTTGGTACAAACGCTGCTCTTTATGCTGACGATGATTTTGGCTCCCAAGCATGGTCTGCTTGCTCGAATGTGGCATCGTCCAATCTTGTCTGGAGAATAGCTGAAATACCCTTCGCTTCACAGTTAGCAATCTACTAACGGATCTCGGTCTTCACGACTCACATATCTCTACACCCAGCAACATGTAGCGATGCCGCCGATAGGTTACCTCTCCTCGGCTATACAGTCGTTTAATCAGGCGCGAAACGGTAACCCGAGTACTGCCAATTGCATCGGCAATATCTTGATGGGTGAGAGGCATGTCGATGAGGGTGCCTTGGGGCATGGGGCATCCATACTGTGTTGCCAACCATTGCAAAAATGCCAACAGACGCAGCTCAACCCTTTTCTGGTGGAGAATGCGAACTAATCCCTGGTTTTGCTGAAGTTGCGCCATCAAAATTTCATGTTGATTCAAATTATTTAAGTTGACTGGAGTTGCCTCAACCGGGGTCAAGCATTCAATAAAACAAGGCTGATTGGTCCCTCCAAAATGCCCTACGATATCGCCCGCCCGCCACAGTCCCAAAGTGGCGATCGCATCCTGGTCATCCTGTGCAAACATGCGGACATAGCCAGAATGGAGCTGCCAAGCATGGGTGCGATCGGTTGGCAAATACTCACGTCGGCCAAACCTTCGGGTTGAAAATCGAACCGCAGATGAAAAGACATGATTGAGAGTCGCCATGGTGACTGTTCAACTCCTGTAATGTGGGTGAATTGATGAGGTTGGGGTAAAGGGTTACGAACCGATTGCGATCGCCGAACGGCAGTATGCTGACTGAATAGATTGCCAAAAACTTTGCATATGGCAAGCCGTGAGTTCAGGCCGAAAGTAGTGAAAAAAGTGACCCTCATTAGCACACAGCCACAGGCGAGAGGTCATGCAAGCGACCGAGGTGGAAAAGAGCGATCGCCATCCTTCCATTTCATGGGGCGAGAGCACTCCATCTATCTGACCACCACACACTAACAGCGGCACCGATACCGACACCGGAGCCATGGATACCACGTGATACAGCGTATGGGGCGACAAACTCGTATTGAGATCCGCATCCAGTAACTCGATCACGCGTTGACCCACAAGGCGACTCCAATCGCCAAATAGCAATTTCCCCATTTGCGCTAACAACAGCTCGCGGGCGCAGTGAAACCGTCGTCGGTTGTTGTAGTAATGCGCTTGCCAATCAATGAGTGGATGAATTCCTACAGACAAGAGAGTGAGCGATCGCACCTTCTCTGGAAACTTTTGAGCATACAGCAACCCCAGCGTTCCACTAGTACTGTGCCCAACTAAATGGACGGGCTCATCCCAACTAGAGAGATACCGATGCAAAACCTCGAGTGCATCCTCCAGCGAATTCGCCTCATCTTGATTGTGCACATACTCCCAAAACGCGACCAAGGATTGATGGGATAGTTGCTTCATGACAGGATGGTGAAACCGGGCTAACGCCGGACTCACATTTAACCAAACCACATCTGGAATCTTATCAATCAAGGGCTGATCCTCTGGTTTTAATACGAAATACACAACACAACAAACAAAAGAGGACATATTTAGGACTGACGCACGTCATCCGAAAAACTAGGGGATTGAATGATGTTTGGGGTGCTCAGCGCTCCAAACATCATTCAACTGCGTAAGTCCTGATCTTGTGAAATCAAGACAATTCAGATTTCACAAGATGTTTATCGACAAGCTGTTATCAGCTAAATGCCAAATTCTTGCTTAACTTGAGCCACCCAGGCTGCAATGCGTTCATCGGTCAGTTCTGCTTGGTTATCTTCGTCCAATGCCAAACCAACGAACTTACCGTTTTTAACCGCTTTCGATTCGTTAAAGTCATAGCCATCAACGGGCCAGTAGCCAACCGTTTTGCCACCTAGCTGCGAAATTTTTTCTTCCAAAATGCCCATTGCATCCTGGAAATTGTCGGCATATCCAACCTGATCGCCCGCCCCAAAATACGCTACCTTTTTGCCGTTAAACGCGATCGCATCCAGCTCATCATAAAAACCTTCCCAATCTGATTGCAGTTCGCCAATATTCCAGGTTGGACAACCGATGATGATGCATTCATACTCATCAAAGTTACTGGGTTCTGCATCGGCAATGTCGTAAACCGTGACAACACTATCTCCACCCATTTGCTGTTGAATTGTTTCTGCAATGGTTTGAGTGTTTCCGGTTTGGGTTCCAAAAAAGAGCGCAATCTTTGCCATAGGTCATCCGTAATTCGTATCTTGTCAAGTTCTCGTCAATTTGGGAAAACGTCGTGCAGCCATCCAAAACAACGTATGGGGAGCGTGATGGATGGGCCGAGTTGTGAGGCCCATCCAGTTTTAGATGGCTAGCAGGGCTTAGCCTTCAACCGCGCTGAGCATTTTTTCAACGCGCTTAAAGTCAAACCCCATCGCTCGCAGTGCGTGCCAGAGATGGCCCTGCAGGAAAAAGAACGCCAGGAAAAAGTGGGCATTGGCCAGCCAGCAGCGAGAGGTGTGGGCACCCATGGGTAGGTCTACCGTATCGGCAAAATAAGGCGATACTCCCAGCTTGACCTGCAAAGCTGGGCCATAAAACTCCACAGGGTAGGCCAATGTATTGACTGCACAAAAGTAAGCTGCCACAAATCCAGCGAGCGCAATGCCACCGAGGGAGTAAGAAAGAATTGCCTCGCCCGAGAAGGTGAGCACCCGCTTTGCCCAGGCCAGAGGCGGCACCAGAATGTGCCAAATACCGCCAGCAATGAGCAACGCAGCCACATAAATGTGCCCACCTACCAGATCTTCTAGATTGTCAACACTGGCGAAGTGGGTTTGGTAGCCGTAGATAACCAGGGGATCGAGCGTTGGATTCGTCACAACGCGCACCGCCTGGATTGTGGCATCGTAGAGGCCACCCCACCACATGGCTTTACCCACCAGCAGCAGCGCACCCAGCCCCAGCAGCAGCAAATGGTGACCCAAGATCAGGCCCAGTTGCTTTGGATCATCCCAGCTAAAGTGAAACTTGCGGGCTTGTCCTTTTGCGGTGCTGAGATCTTCGGGAGCCTTGAAGGTGTGGAACAGGGCTCCTGCCCCCAACACAGCCGAAGAAATTAAATGCAGCGCGCCAATGACAAAGTAAGGATAGGTATCCACAACTTGCCCTCCATCCCCCACGCCAAAGCCAAGCGTGGCTAAATGGGGCAACAAGATGAGTCCCTGTTCACCCATGGGCAAGGTGGGATCGTACCAGGACATTTCAAATAAGGTAAACGCGCCAGCCCAAAAGGTGATGAGCGCCGCTTGGGCCACATGAGCAGCAATAAAAAGGCCAGAGAGGTTTGCGAAGCGAGCATTGCCTGCCCACCATTCATAGGAAATTTTGGGATTATCGTAAGTTTGCATGCTATCTCCTTCCAGATGTGACGGTATGGAACGAAGGAGATGTGCTCTACCCTGTCGGGCGCGATCGCCCAATCATTGGCAGCACAAATAACGCTGCGATCGCCCAATCGCAATGCAGCAACAGTTAATACAATCGGCAGAAAACTCAACAGGTGACGCGGCTAATGCCTACGCAATCTTGCCGAGGGCAAGAACCAACTCGACAACATTCTCTCCTCTCAATCGGTGATGAAACATTCGTTCCGTACCTGCACCATAGCTTAGCAGGAAATCTCTAACTTATTGAGAATTAGTTGCATTAAATTAGGTCAGTTTTTTTGATGGAAGATGAATCCAGATCTCAAAAAAACATATCGTTGGGAGCCGACTCTTTGTGCTCAACAGCCTGCTGTGGCTAGAAGTCCGATCAGTTTTCTCGATAAATTGAGGGTGCAGTCAATTTTTTTATTTTTTTGGGAGTGTGATGATGGACTCCATCTACCCGCCCTTGCATTTGAGATAAAGTTTCATTTGATGAGGGGACGAGTGTCAAGTTCGCAAAAATCTCCCAAATCCTATAGGTTGCTGCTTTTTGGAATGTGCGTATGATCAAGAAAAGAATGTAACAAATTGTAAATATGCGCGACAAAGTCATTGTCATTGTGGGAGCTACGGGAGGAATTGGGATGGCTCTGGCCCACAAGCTGGCATCTATGGGGGCAATCTTGGTGCTTGCCGCCCGCCGCCCAATTCCCCTTGCAACCTTGGCCGAAGAGTTGTCTGCCTTGGGGGCCACAAACGTTGTGGCAATTCCCACCGATATTACCGATTCGGCTCAAGCGATCGCGCTTATGCAACAGACGGTGGCCCAGTTTGGCAAGCTAGATGTATTGGTCAACAGCGCCGGGGCTGGTGTGCTCAAGCAATATCAAAAGCTAGAGCCATCTGACCTGGATCGAATGTTGGACTTAAACCTGAAGGGCAGTTTTTACACTTGCCAAGCGGCTGCCGAGGTGATGAAAGAGCATAAGTCCGGCCACATTTGCAATGTAGTTGGCATTTTGGGCAAGCATCCCATGGCGATGGCAGCTGCGTATTGTGCGTCGAAGTTTGGCGTGGTGGGATTTAGCAAGTGCATGGCTGATGAGCTGAAGCGGTTTGGGGTGAAGTTTACGCTGTTCTACTTTGGTGGAATTGACTCGCCCTTTTGGGACAATGTCAGTCTGAAGGTAGATCGTAGTAAAATGCTACGCCCAGAAACGGCGGCAGATGCTATTCTGTTTGCGATCTCGGCTGAACCACAGGCCATTCCGTTGGAGGTGAACATTCAGCCCGAGAGTCACGTCTTTCTTTAAAGGGCTGGGTGCTTCAAACCTTGGCGATGTTGGTTCAGGGAACGAACGGATGGAAATTGACCACGTTCACTTTTACGTCCACGATGCGGCGTCAATACGAGATTGGTTTGTTGAAAAGATGGGGTTTCGTGCGATCGCGCTGCATAGCCCCGTTCAGCATCACACGCAAACAGCGTTTGTGTGTCGAGGGTCGATCAAGATCCTCCTATCGTCTGCCATTGCTGATACCAGTCCGGTTGCGCGCTATCTCACCCACCATCCCCCGGGAGTGGTGGATGTTGCATTTCGGATCCAGGCGATCGCCCCTGTACTAGCCAAGGCCATGCAGCATGGCGCTTTGTGCATCAGTCCGTTGCAACAGCAGGGTCGCACTCAATGGTGCGCGATCGCTGGGTGGGATGGGTTTCAGCATACGTTGATACAAGGCAACGACACGAAGGTGATTCCCAGTGGTGAATGGTTGTTTACCTATCATTCCGAATTGGAAGATCACGTCTGCTGCGAAGACCTTGATACATCGGTGAACTGGTCACAGGACAGAATTGATCACGCGGTCCTGAACGTAGTTGCCGGACAGATGGAAGCGGCTGTGCAATGGTATTGTGCCCATTTGGGTTTTTTGGCGCAGCAACAGTTTACGATTCAAACACGACATTCTGGATTATGCAGTCGGGTCTTGGTTCACCCCCACGGAACGGCTCAACTCCCCATCAATGAGCCCACATCTGCCAACTCGCAAATTCAGGAATTTTTAGATTACAACCACGGGGCTGGTATTCAACATATTGCCATTCAAACTTCCGATGCGATCGCCACGATTGCAGAATTACGGCAACGGGGTCTCGCGTTTTTATCGGTTCCTTCTAGCTATTACGAACAGCTGATTCAAAGGGCTCAGGGTCGCCTTTCTCAAGAATTTATTCATGCGATCGCTCAGCACCATATTTTGATTGATTGGCAGCCAAACAATCCTCAGGCAATGCTGTTGCAGGCGTTTACTCAGCCAATCTTTGACGAACCAACTTTCTTTTTTGAAGTGATTGAACGCAAGGTTTATGTTGAAGATCATCAACCAAAACAAGCGAAGGGGTTTGGGGAAGGAAACTTTCGGGCTTTGTTTGAGGCGATGGAACATGAACAGCTGAAGCGGGCGATCGCGCCGTTGTCCGCGCCCTACAGCACAAACGCATCGTAGCGGCACGTGGGACAGCAAACATAGTGCCCCTGCCAGCGAATTGGGCCTTCTCCACATTGCGGACAATAGAATGTGAATTGAGAGGTGACTGAAAACTTGGGCTGTTTTTGTCTACCTGAGCGTTCATGAATAGATTCTGCTTGGTTTGCCTGCTGTTTCTGTTTTGAGCGCTGTCTTAAATGAAGTTTTGCATTAGCGAATATATCTTGTGCTTGTTCATGCAATCCTTCAGTTAGGTTGCTTAAATATTGTTCTCGGTCATGGTGCGCTGCAAAGTTTGTGGCTTCTGCTTGTGTCCAGCGGCGTTCTGGCTTTAGCGTTGGCACATTTCGAAACGGGTTCATGATGTAGCTATTGCCAGTGATGTGGGCGATCGCGCTAGCGACGGTTTTGCAGCAGCTTGCGGGCGATCGCACCACTTGTCGCTCACTAAACCGAATCACCACCCACCCCGCAGCCAAAAACCACTGATTGCGAGCGCGATCTTTTGGGCAACCAAGGTAGTGCAAGGGTTTGCGCGACACGTGGGCATAGGGTTCATCCACCTCAATATCCATAAAGAGATGCTGCTCCCCATCAACATAGGCAAAATCTGGCCGATAGGGCTGACGAAACCCAGGACGGTGCAGCTCTAGCCCCGTTTGGATCTTGCCGGGAAAAAATTGCCACAAATCCCGCTCAAACTGATGTTCGGCATGGCCTCTTGCTGGATTAAGACTAAGCCCTGCCGGGGCGATCGCGATCGCAGCAGGGTCTGGAAACAAAACCGTTGGAAAAGCATCCATCAACCCGTCCGTTCCCCTTAACGTCATTTCAATTTGCCGATCTTTGGCTCATCCACGCGGCAAGGCGGTTAGGATTCGCCCGTGGGCTTAAGGGTACTCGTGGCTCACAAAGGGAAGGGCAACCAAGCTGCCTGCAACTCCTTCCACCTCAACTTGTGTTTGGGCGAGTTCAATGGCCTTGGTGCGAATATAAGCCAACCCGACATAGCCCTCAGAGACTGCAACACAGCTAGTGAGCTTCCCAATTTTGTCTTCTCCCGATGTGATAACACTTCCAGGCTCTACAATTGTGGGAAGCTGAATGCCCCACAGTTGCTGTTTAACGCCACGGTAAGTTTGCAGTCGTGCGATCGTTTCTTGTCCAATGTAGCAACCTTTTTGAAAGGAAATGGTGCTCCACAGTCCTGCCTCAAGCGGGTTATAGTCTTCTGTCAATTCTTGACCTGGAACGGGCCGACCTTGGATGACTCGCAGTTGGTTCCACGCTTGCTCGCCCAAGGGAACTGCTCCCAGACTGGCTAGGCTTTTCCATACGGTGGCTGCATGCTCAATCTGAGTGATCAAGGTGTAGCCTGCGATCGCCAATCCGCTTCCCACTGCAATTCTCACCTCTATTCCGTTTAAGCTGACGAGTTGATGCGTTCCATATGGTTGATCTTTTAGTGGGTCAATTCCCAGACGATTCACCAATGCTTCACTTTCAGGCCCAATCAAGCGAAAGGTGGTGGTGGTGGGAGTCTGATTTTCTAGTTTCACTTTGTCTGCAAAAAAGATGAACCGATCCATCCATTTGATCAGATCTTTGTCCTTGTCTGGAGAGACCAACAAGAGCACAGCATCTTCCAAAATGTAAGCGGTTGTCAGATCAATTGTGCGTGCGGTTGGCGTTACAAAAACTGTGTCGCAACCTTCTCCAGGCTGTCGTTGCTCAAAGGCATTGGTGGATTGATTGTGCAAAAAACGTAGGCGATCGCTATCCGACACCAAAATGCGCCCCCAATGAGAAGCATCGTACACAGCAACGCCCCTCTGTGCTGCCTGTCGTGCCGCCTCATCATTCCCAAAGCTTATGGGAATTTGCATCGCTCCCCGTTCTGCAAAGGTGGCTCCTAACTCGGCTTGTGCTTCTTGTAATGCTTGTGTCATGGCGATCGCGCTCCTCTTGTCCTTCTGTCTCAAGTATCGCGCACGGTGGCCGCTTGGTTGTGCCCCTCACGCTGGCGAAATCGGAGCCACACCCCGATTTCGCGCATCCAAAAACCGAAGTTGGTGATACAACATAGCAATCTTGGGCAATGCAACGCCACCCTGCGCCGCCACCCGCAGCGGATTGCCATACATCGTTTCTACCTCCAATGGCCGACGCTCATCATAGTCAATTTTCATACTGGTTCGGTAGGGCTTCATGTTTGCGGTGTGCTCTAGCATGTCATCCAAAAAACTAGGAGGGATGTGGCGACTCTGAGTTTTTGCGCCTAAGGCGACTTCCTGCATCAACTCTTCTGCAAGATGATAGGTATCCCCATGAGTCATCATTTGATCTGTCGTTGCGTTTAGCACAACCGATAGCCCGTTAAAGGGAATATTCCATATCAGCTTTTTCCATCGGGCCAGTACCAAGTCATCCGACAACTCAATGGGAATTCCAGCCTGCTCAAAATCGGCTGCGATGTGCCGGAGGCGAGGCGTAATACCGATGGGCTGGCCATTCGCTCCATACACCCCCATGGTGATCTTTTTGTAATCTAAATGGTGGATATGGCCTGGCCCAACTTTGTTGGAGCAAAGAAAGCACAATCCCCCAATTACGCAATCCGCACCCACAATTGCAGCCACCTCATCTTCAACCTGGAGTCCATTTTGTAGCACCAAAACTGTATTTTGGGCATCCATTAAAGCTGGTAATAGCTTGGGCAGCACGTGGTTTTGTGTGGTCTTTAGCGCAATCACAACTACATCACACTTGGGCATGGTTTCTGGTGTGTGATGAGCATAGACAGAAGGCAGCCTAAAGTTTCCATCGGGCGATTCGATGATTAGCCCATGCTGCCGCACATGCTCGTAATCGCTGCGGAGTAAGTAGTGAACTTCTAAGCCTGCTTGCTGTAAGCGCGCACCGTAGAATCCACCCAGGGCTCCCGTTCCAATGATGGCATAGCGCAGGGGAGCAGCAGATTCTAGAGTCGTCATTACCAATTGTCCTTCGTTCAAAAAAATCGAGGAGGATCATGAGGATTGAAAGCATGTCCTAGCCCATCAAAAATGGTACATTACATCCGCTCCCTCCTTGGTCACGTGCTGTGGTCGCATCTTGACAGGCCGTACGCAGTTGAATGATGGTTGGAGCGTTGAGCGCTCCAACCATCATTCAATCCCCTGGTTTTTCGGATGACGTGTGTAAGTCCTAATTGATTCGAGACTTGTCTAATTCAGGGCTTGTCTGATTCAGGAACCTTGGGGGAATGGTCATCAGCGTCTTAATTACCTAAGTGAGCTATTGGTATGTTGATTCGGAATCTGCTGGATTGCCCTGAATTTAAAGCTGGCGACAATACGCTGTTGCGAGAGCTATTTCATCCCGATAAGCAGGCGATCGCCCTGCAATACAGTTTTGCCCATGCCACGGTACCTGTTGGCAAAACCTCGACTCCCCATGCCCTCAAAACGTCGGAAGTTTATTACATTCTCAGCGGTGAAGGCAAAATGCATATTCAGGATGAAGTGCAACTGGTGAAACCCGGAGACGGCATTTACATTCCTCCCCATGCCCGACAATTTATCGAAAATATTGGCACAGAGCCCTTGATGTTTATCTGCATTGTGGATCCTGCATGGCAGCCCGAAGACGAAATTGTTTACGCATCGTCTGAGCAAGATCAGCGCTGAAGCACTCAGCCATCACCACTACCCATTCAAGAATGCAGGCCGCAGATGTCAACGGCTTAGGAACAAATCGAACTCCAACGATATATTCCTTGTTCAAGGCAACAGGGATAAAATGCTGACGATGAGATCACACAAGGCTTTGAACTATGACTCAATCCAATCGCGATCGCCTATTTTACGGATCTCCCTTAAAACGCAATGCCCTAGCCATCATTGTGTTGAGCGTTTTGGTATTGGCTCTGGTTTTGGCTTTCTTTAACTTATTGGCAGCGCTTGCCGCATTTAAGCCAGAAGCCGTCACTGTGTTCTTTCAAGCGTTGTTGTTGTCATCCCTCTTAAGCCTTGTTCCGATTGCAGTTCTTTGGTATCTCGATCGGCGCGAACGAGAATCTCCCTTGGCGATGCTCACCGCTTTTTTGTGGGGAGGGGTTATTGCCACCGGGCTATCTCTTCCCATTAACTCAGCGATAATTCTCTCCATTCAACATTGGTTAACCACGAACCCAACGATTGGCGCTGTGTTGGGATCTCAAGCGGCATTGCTGCTGGGGGCTCCCCTGGCGGGTCCCTTGGTAGAAGAAACCATTAAGGGATTGGGCATTTTGGCGCTGCTGCTAATTTTGAGCGCCGAGTTTGACAACATGCGGGACGGGTTCATTTATGGAGCACTAGTTGGGATTGGTTTTAATTGTTTGGAATCTGCTCTGTATGTGGCTCAAAGTTTTGCGGCTTTTGACTTTGCGCCTTGGGGGTTGCAGTTGGGGGCACGCTACTCACTGTTTGGCTTATCGGGCCATGCGTTGTTTAGTGGTTTGCTGGGGTTGTTTTTGGGCTGGGCTATTCAAACAACCCAAGGGTGGTTGCGCATCTTGGCCCCTATCGTGGGATGGATATTGGCGATCGCGGCTCATGCATTAAGTAATGCATTGCCACTGCTGTTTACGCTGGCTGGGGCACAGATCGAACAACCCACCTCAACCGAGGCCATGACTCCGCCCAACCCATCCTTTTTGGAGGCGTTTTTACAGCGCAGCGTGTTAGACCTAGTGCTGTTTGTGCCTTTTTGGGCCTTAATTGCCCTTCTGCTCTGGCGTAGCGGCATTTGGGAGCGCAACGTCATTCGGGAAGAGTTGCGTGCCGAAGTGGATACGGCTGTAACCCCTGAAGAGTATGAACTCATCCGTCGGGATGGCATTTTTCAAACCCGGCGCATTCAAGGGGCCAATCGTCGGTTGGCGGAGGCACTCATCAACGCGCAAAATGAGCTGGCATTTCGCAAACACCATGTTCGTAAAATGGGCAAAGATCCAAACGCCGATCCCTTGGTGCAGGGCTGGCGCGAGGAGGTCAATATGATTCGAGGTGAACTCAACCGAACGAAGCTCGCTTAGCTTGCTGTAGTTTGAACTGAAACGTCGGTTAAAGCAGGTATGAATACGCTTGACCAATGTGTGTTTTTGACGGGCGTTTTCAACGTTTGATTGCAAGATGGGAACAAAATCGGCGATCGCTCTTCTGAATTAACCAGGGTGAATCAAACGAATTGCCACCAGATGAGTCGCAATTTAGTCCATTTGGGTGAGTTGTCTGGTTGGAATATTAAGCTAATGTTGGGCTTGGAATCGAGCGATAAAGCCGAGATGAAGAATGTTGATGCCGGTTAAACCTGGTACAAAACTTTACGGAATTTGTCGCTAATTTTTTGGATAGGAAGAAGTAGATAACTTTTTTGAGAGACTTTCACGTTGGATAAGGCCATGTATCTTTCTAACAGTTCTGAGGTATGCATGATGGAACATTGCAGCGTCGCCTACGGCTGGAAAGGGAAAGGCTGGAATCAGGAAATTACTTGGTTGCGGATGCAAGGTCAAGAAGTTTTGGAATGGCGTGGAAAGCGCTGGCCTGACTTTTTAAGCCAAATGACGGCTGAGCGGTGGAGCTTGGTTGCTGCCGCCGATTTGAACGATGATGCGGTGAATGAAAATAGCGTTGTGGCTTACTTTAAGCGGGCAGCCTAACGAGGATTTTGATTGGGTTCCTAAAGCGATCTATGTGAGGACATATCACCGCTCAGTCATGACTTAAGCTGGCCTTGGATCGAGTGATGGTGGTGTAATAATCAATCAATTTTTAGGACAACTAGGGCGCAAATGCATATCCCCGTTGGATGAGTTTTCCATCTTCCTAATGGGTGAAGGCAGCGATCGCTCGTATCAATTACTATTAGGTGTAGGTGAAATGATGGTATGTTGAGCTGTGCGCTGTTTCTGATACGCCAAGCCACTACAGGTCATTTCTCGTATCACTTGTGAACATAGGGCATCCTATCGCTGTATTGCTAATCTTTGCGCAGTTTATTGAGCCTGTGCCATTCAGAGCGATTGCCCAATTCGCAAATTAAACCTGGTTTTATTGAAGGCTTAATCTTATTAGGTCAGTCTAGAGTCATGTCGCGATCGCATGTGATCGGGCAATTCCTTTTCCAGGTTCTTCGATTCGGCAGAATGGCTTTCACGGTTCTCGCCAATAGTGGCCCCGTGCTGCAACCTGCCTCTACCCATTTGTAACATTGCAACCTTAACCCTATGACACGCAATCATCATCCGTCTCAATCAACGACAAAGCGGTTTTTGCCTACTCGGCGCGAGCTAATTGACTATTTGAAGGCAAAGGGCAAAAATCCAGATGCCCTAACCCGCATGAACACGTGGGAGCAAATTCAGCTCACGAGCGAATATCAGCAAACGGTTCAAACGGCTCAATAAAGTTCGATGAACCCGTATTTTTTCTCTAAAACCGCGATTCTAAAAAAACGCGATCGCCTCTGTAATCCATCTGCTCATCCCGATATCCTGCTCAGTTTTTGATTGGGTTGATGTGGTGTGAATCGAAAGATGAATGCAAAGCTTATGGGTACACGTATAGGTACAAGTAGGCTAAGACAGCTTTCCAGTTCACAGAGCAGTCCTACAGATGCGATCGCTTTGCAAATCCTTGCAGACATGACCCTTGCTAAACGCTGGAGAATACCACATGCTTGGGAAAGGTGTGGGTGAAAGCGTTTAGGGTGAGTCATCAATAACGGCTGCACGATCCAGCAGCAAGAGATCTCGTAGCGCTTCGGTATCTAGTTCGGTTAGCCAATTTTCGCCCGTTCCAACAATATTTTCGGCAAGCGCTTTTTTACTCTCGATCAGTTCATTAATGCGTTCTTCGAGCGTGCCTGTACATACAAACTTGTGCACTTGCACATTGCGGGTTTGCCCGATACGAAAGGCTCGGTCTGTCGCTTGGTTTTCGACAGCAGGGTTCCACCAGCGATCAAAGTGAAAGACGTGATTGGCGCGAGTGAGATTGAGGCCAACCCCACCCGCTTTAAGCGACAGAATAAAAATGCGGGGTCCCTGCGGATCATTTTGGAAGCGATCCACCATTTCTTCTCGCTGTTTTTGGCTGGTGTTGCCGTACAGAAATAGCACTTCGCGGCCAAACTGCTGTTGCAAATAGGTCTGCATCCAGGTGCCCCAGGTTGCAAACTGAGTAAAGACCAGCGTGCGATCGCCTTCCGAAAGCACCTCTTCTAGCATTTCTGTTAACCGCTGTAGCTTACCCGACTTTGCTAAAAATGCCGCTGGTTGAGCCAACACATCAGCCAGGTTTTGCTTGTCGCGCTTCCCTTTTTTACTGGCTTTGGGACTGGGGGAATCGGCTGAGGAGTCTTCATCCTCATCGCTGGCAATTCCCACCAAGTCGGGATGATTGCACACCTGCTTGAGCCGCGTCAGCAAGGCCAAAATTTTGCCGCGCCGCTGAATGCCTTCCGCAGCTTCAATATCTTCCAGGGCCTGGTCAACCAAGCCCTGGTATATCGCAGCCTGGTCAGCTGTTAGCCCGCAGAAAACTGACATTTCCTGCTTTTCGGGGAGATCTTGAATGATAGTGCGATCGGTTTTGAGACGGCGCAAAATAAACGGCTGCACGAGCGATCGCAGGGTTTTAAGCGAAGCGGTGTCTCCGTAGCGCTCAATGGGCATGGCAAACCGTCGCTGAAAAAAGTTGCGTGGCCCTAAATAGCCGGGATTCAAGAAATCCATAATGGACCACAGTTCCGACAGGCGATTTTCAACCGGGGTTCCAGTCAGCGCGATCCGAAAATCCGCCTCTAGTTGCCGTACCACTTGCGACTGGCGTGCTTCGGGATTTTTAATATTCTGCGCTTCATCTAGCACAATGCCCTGCCAGCCCACACTCTTCAGCGATTCCTCGTCGCGATACACCAGCGCATAGCTGGTAATGAGCAAATCCACCGACTTGGCTACTTTGGCAAAGGCTTTGCCCTGCGATCGCTTGTCGCCATGGTGCACCAACACCCGCAGACTAGGCCCAAACCGCTTCACCTCGCGCTCCCAGTTGCCCAGCACCGAGGTGGGACACACCAGCAAAATTGGCTTCTCCAAAGCCTCTTGCTCTTGTAAATGCAGCATGAGTGCAATAAATTGCACCGTCTTACCCAACCCCATGTCATCCGCTAAGCAAGCTCCTAAGCCCCACTGCTGTAAAAACGACATCCACGCAGCACCCCGCTGTTGATAGGGGCGGAGTTCTCCGGTGAATCCATGAGGAGTGGACAATGGCTCAATGCTTTGGTTGCCCTGAGTCAGCGCTTGAATCAAATCTTGCAGCGCTCCCGATGCTTCAAAGCTGAGCACGGGTAGCTTTTCAATTGTTTGCGTGTCGCCGGTGCTAATGCGCAGGGCATCTTCAAGCGACAGGCTCATCTGGTCTTTGCGGGTTTCAAAAAATGCTTGCGCCGCTTTAATATCCTGCGATCGCAGTTCTACCCATTCGCCGTTGATGTTCACCAATGGCGTATTGAGCTTGACCAGGCGATTGAACTCAGCCTTGCTCAAGCGTTGCCCACCAATCGTCAGCTCCCATCGAAAGTTGAGCAAACTCTTAAGCCCCAAACCCTTCGTCGATTTGGGTGGCTCTGCTTGAATGCTAAGCCCCAGCCGCGTTGCCCAACCCCCTTCGGTGGCGAGGCTGGGCGGCAGCACGACCCCAATGCCGCTATCTCGCAGGCGGCTGGCTGTGGATTTGATGAAGTCGTATACCTGGAGCGGATCGATCGCACAGGTTTCTGGCTGTTGCACCTCCAAACTGGATTCCAGCATGGGGTACAAACGGGATGCAAGGCCCAAGCCGGCCAGCAGTGTTTCCTGGGGTTGCTCGATGGTTCGCCCTTGAACGGTGAGCTGTTCCACCGGATTTTGCCAAAGGGTGTGGGCTTTCACCACAACATCGGGGTCATCGTTGGCTTGTAGGCCAAATTCGAGCTGCCAGTTGGTTTGGTTAGGGAGTGGCGGATTGAGAATGAGGCAGGTGCGAAATGAGTTGAACTGTTGCGACAGCTGTCGCTGAAACGGGGCTTGCCATTGGTCAATTAAAGACGTTAAGCGCTCGATCAGTAACGGTTCTGCTGCGATCGCCGAGTCAGTTTCCAAATGATGCAACCAAGCGAGCAAAACCGATTCCTGTGACAGCGGCAGTTTGGGCAAGGATTGATTGGCGATCGCGCCCCGCACCTGAGCATCCACACTTGTGTTTAGGAAGTCGAGCAGCAGCGTGCGGGCAGGCATGAGAGGGGCTGCTAAGTCGGGTTGAGCGATCGCCCCATAGGCACAGCAGGCAGGCGGCATCTGTTTCACAAACTGCTGGAGCCGTTCTTGATCGGTACTGCTGTCGAGCAGCACTTGCCAAATGGAATGGGCCGCCGACTCGTGCTCCCGCAGCCCTGGCAAAAATCGCGATCGTGCAATTAGGTCCAAGCTCCACCGGGCCGCATGAGACCAAAACCGCAAATCACTGCCCATAAACGAATCGGCCTCGGAGCCAACCGCGAGGGGCAACGAGTTGAGCAGAGCGATCGCCTCCAACGGTTGCAACACCATGCAGTTCACCTGCCAGGGGCGCAGCTCTACCGGATGCTCATCCGCTTCTTCATCTGCCAAGCGCACCGAGTAATGGGGTAGCAGGGTGACTTTTTTGGTGCGCCGCTTGCCCTCAATGCGGGTGGTGGGTACCGCAAACGGTAGCGCGATCCACCGTTGAATTGCGCTTGAAGCGTTCGCAGGTTCGGCTTTGCGTTCTAGCGTGGCGGTTTTTCCACGCTGATTGGCTTGGGCAGCAGTAGGAGCTTCGAGCGGTACATCTGCCACGCTCCACTGAATTTGGTGGGCATGGTGGAGCGATCGCAGCCATTCCATCAGTTCCGGCTGTGCCATGGCGTAGGGCAGCGGTTGCACCTCATCAGGCAGTTGGCTCATCGGCTCTACCCGCCGCCATACTTCCCCCCAAAGCACAAACGCCCCCGTTTGGGACAACGGCCAAGGTGCATCTGCCAAGGCTGGATCGACAGCGACAGAGTGCATCTGGGATAGAGAAATCCAGCTACCGTGTAGTAGTGCCATGCCAATGTGAACGCAACGAGCAGGACTAAGGTATCGGGCAAGACTGGACAAGCAAAGCTCATCACTACCTGCCTAAAAAGCCTTTACGCCGCATGCAATGCTTCAGTTCCAATTAGAACAAACGCTACGACTCAAACCAGCACGTTCAGCTTTGGCGATGCGTAGCGTTGCAGCATCATCTGCAAACTTGCACTCATTGTATCTACGAGTTACCAAATTCGGGCAGCGTTCCACGTTTTCCTTCACGAATCCCTAGAGACGACCTGTGGAATGACCCAACCCAAGGAGTTTCCAAGTAATCAGTAATCGTTCAAATATAAGATCCCAAAGCCCTGTGCCCGCACAGGGCTTTGGGGTCTAGCTTTTAATGGCGTCGAGGTACTTAGCACCAATGTTTGAGCTGCTGTAAATCCACATTGCCTCCGCTTAAAATGATGCCAACTCTGGCACCGGGAGCGATCGCCCCCCCTTCCAACAACGCTGTTGCGGCTAGGGCTCCGGTCGGTTCAACCACCAGTTTCATGCGTTCCCATAGGTAAAAAAGTCCGCGCAGCAATTGCTCATCGGTCACGGTCAGAATGTCGTGAACGTAGTGCAGTACCAGCGGAAACGTTAGGTCACCTAGCGATGGCGTGCGTGCCCCATCGGCGATGGTATCGGGATTGGAGACCGTTTGTAGCGTTTTTGATTTGAATGAGCGCGCGGCGTCATCCCCAGCGGCGGGTTCCACGCCAATCACTTTGCAGGCTGGGGATAGGGCATGGGCGGCGATCGCACAGCCCGACAGCAAGCCACCACCACCACAGCACACCAGTAAGTAATCTAGGTTGCCCACATCTTCCAACAGCTCATGGGCTGTCGTGCCTTGTCCGGCAATAACCTGGGGGTGATTGTAGGGGGGAATGACGGTTGAGCCGCGTTCTGCAGCGAGCTGGGACGCCAACTGTTCTCTCGTTATCTCGGCGCGATCGTACAAAATCACTTCTGCGCCGTAGGCCTGGGTGGCGGCCTGTTTGACCGCTGGCGCATCGTTCGGCATGACGATGGTTGTGGCAATGTTGAGTAATTGACCTGCCAGGGCGATCGCCTGGGCATGGTTGCCCGATGAGTAGGTGAGCACCCCACGCAATCGCTGGTCTGAACTGAGGTGGGCGATCGCGTTGTAGGCTCCCCGAAACTTGAACGAGCCCGTACGCTGAAAATTCTCGCATTTGAAAAAGACCTCACATCCGGTGCGAGCGTTGACCAGGCGCGAGGTCATCACCGGAGTGCGATGGGCAACGCCTTGCAATGTTTGTATAGCTCCTACCACATCGGCATAGGTCACTGGCAGCGACATCCGGCCCCCTCTCCAGGTTCAAAACAAGAGACCTCCTGCATGAACGGTTGCACAGTGCAACCGTTCATGCAGCAAACAGCCACTCTTGCAGGAGGTCTACTCCATATCAATGAATTAAAAAATGAACGACTTTGCCGGATTAACCCAATCCAAAGTCGATCCAACGACCGTGATTCAAGCCATTACGCTGCAAATTGAGTGCGAAGCGCTTCTATACGCTTGCGGTTGAGACCCAAGTCGGACTGGCCCAAACGGGAAGCAGAGCGAACGTGAATGACTTTAGCAGCATCATCTGCAAAAAATTCCACGTCATCCACATAACCCATGAGTGGTGTCGTGAACTCGGCGTATAGATAAGAATCGGTTGCGGTAATGATTTCGGTGCGTTCTGTGGCTTCAATGATGCCCTTGAGTTTGGCGATCGCATCGACAGCGCTACCGCTGTAAGCAAACGGCTCGATAAAGTGTTCGGCATCGCTGTTGGAAGCCTGACTGTTTACACAGTTGGGAGAACCCGGACAAGCCGCTAGCTTGCCGTCCTTCACTCCCAAATTGCTGGGACGAGTGCCCGAAAACGAAAAAAGAGACTTTTTAGCCGCCATAACTTGTGCAAAAGGTTGTGCAAACGATGGGTTTAGGGAATATGGGCTATTGGAATGCGCGATCGCCGATGGCATAGCGCCAAAGGTCACGATTCCTGCAAACAGCACCATGACCAGAGCTTTCAGCATAAAGGGAAAATGGTAGAAAAATACGCTTAACAGTGTAGAAGGTAAATCGATGAGTCCGCCAATTGATTACTTTCTAGTTGTTCCAAAAAGTCAGTAGCGCTCGACAAATTGCTTAAGTTCCCAAGCCATGCGGCGAATTCCCTGTTGTTCATCTTGTCGAATGAAGGGAAGAAATACATTCGCTAAAGCGCCAGAAAAATAGATGTGATGTAAATACTGAGTGCGGTTTCTTCCCAAATCTTGGAGTTCAAACACATGCTCGCTTTTAAAGCCCGGTGCGTGATAGGTGAAGCTAAGGGTGGCTTCGGGCTGTAAGCGGGTAATGTAGGATTCAATTTCGGTTTCGGCTTCGCTAGAGTCGCGCTTGACAGACAGTAACACGCGATCGCCCTGCCGAAATGGACGATTGGGTGTGAGGTCGTACAAATAGGTATTCCACTTTAGCCAATGATCTTTGCGAACGAGCGATCGCCATACCTCTGCTCGCGACGCATTAATTTCAATTTCGGTATACAGGCTCGGCATAGGACAGAGACCAGCACAATAAACTTACAACTCCCAGGTCAAAGCAGGCAATTCCTCCCTCGACAGGTTCAGTGACATTTGATCAGTTCGCTTCCTTGATTAGTTTGACGTAAACGCGATCGCACCGTTCCGTTTCCACCCCCATACTTGGCTCATAGCCACTGCTCTCGTAAAGCTTGACCGCTTCTTTTAATACGGATGCCGTTTCAATCCAGATTTGCCGATAGCCCTTTGCCGCGATCGCCTGTTCTAGCTCACCCAGCAGAAATCGACCCAACCCTTGACCGCGCGCATCTGCCAGGAGATACATTTTACGGATCTCGACTGAGCGATCGCCTCGTTCCACGGGATAATAAGCCGCCGTACCGACCAATCGCCCATCCTGCTCAATCACCCAAAACTCACCACCCGTTTTTAGGTATGCGTCTTCAACGTGCCATACATCCTGGTCGGCACCCTGAGGTTCGCATTCTAGGTTGTACTCTGCCAACACCGACCGAATCAAATCAAAGGCAATCGGGCGATCGCTTGGTTGCCAGTCTCGAACTACAAAATCTCGATAGGTCGTGTTCATTTCACTCGGGTCCATCTACCAGTACTCGCCAAACCGTGCCGACAAAGCACACCCAACGATTTTGGATTGTACCTTGCTCAACCATGCCAGCGATCGCGGCCATAAATAGCCAACGATTGTTCATCCAATGCTCATCAATCATATGAAGCCGACAACGAAGCCGATAAACTTACAAACCTTACGACCTCAACCAATCAATTCGATATTCCAACAAATTTAATTGCCGTCCACTCAGACTCATGACATGAATTTGCCGAGCAATTTTGCCGCCTAAGCTCTCAGGAATTCGACGACTGGGATAATTCTCTTGATCAACTGAATAAGAAATGAATCGATAGTCTAAGTATTCATCTGCCCAATGCTTTAGCCGATGAATTGCTTCTCGACCATATCCATGACCCTGGGCGAGTTGCTTCAGCCAGATTGCAAATTCTGGTGTATCCGTGTTAATTCTATGAATCCCACAAACGCCTAAAAACTCACGCGTAAATCGATGCAGAATGACATTGTGAAGGTCGCATCCGATTTGCTGTTGGCGCATGGCACAGCGAATATCCTCAATGGCTTCACCTAGGCTGGCATAAGGTTTGGGATACATATAGCGAGCAACCTCGGGTGTAAATTCTAAAAAAACAACATCGCGGTAATCCAAGGTTAGGGGTTTTAAACAAACTCGCTCTGACTCTAATATTAGGTTTACAAAGTCACTCATTGCGATGCACCCAAATGAGCATGCTGAACGGAATAGCAAATTTAAGAAATAACACCAATCCGTTGATGCCAAGTTTATTGTTGAACCTATCTCGTTCAACTTACCTTTTCAACACAAATCGGCCAAGAAAAGCAGTGCTGCCTGAACAGCAGAGAACGTTTTATGTTGAGAAACATATCATGAAAAATTTAAGCAGTTAATCCAACTCAGGTCAGTATGCTGTGACGCTATCACCCCCAGATTGAACCATCTGAACTGAAGAACGTTATATCAAAAGCATCTATATTCAGTGTTGACTTGTTCTTAAGTCAGAATACGCTTCGCCACAGTAGAATTTTACCCATGCGGGCAAAGCTCTATCGTGCGGTTACAGGACAAGATGATTTACACGACAAAAGTATGAATCAGTTGCATGATGCAACACATCCTCAGCCCACAGCTCTGAAAACAACAGGACTTGTGCAGTTGAATGATGTTTGGATCACTTAGCACTCCAAACATCATTCAATCCTCTGGCTTTTCGGATGCAGTGCGGAAGTCCTGAACAAGATAGATGCTGCTGGCTGGAACCGATTGCAAAGAGTGAGTCTCAAGAAAACTTACTCTCACAAGACTTGCCCTTACCAAATTTGCTCTTGCAAAGGGCGATCGCAACATTGCAAACAGAATTGCAATAGAACGATGGAGCCAAGATACGCACCCATCAACCCCAAAAAACTAGTGCAGCGTCACAGCTAAGTTTTAGGGTAAACCCCTAAGGGGTTTACCCTAAAACTTTAAGTTGACAGACCACTAGTGCAAAGAATGCGAAAAAATCTAAAACCTAGCTGTGAATACGGGGTTCTGGGTGGAGCGTTTCTAAAATGCTACTTTCAATGATGGCCAATTCATGTAAACGGCGATCGACGGTTTCTCGGTCGTAATAGGTCGTCGCCAAGGTCCAATAAGCGCCGTAGTGTCGAGCTTCCGAGGCCATGAGACCTCGATAGAAGGCGGCCAAGTCTGGTTCGGGGCAATGCGCTGCCAATAAGCCCAGTCGCTCATGGCTTCGAGCCTCAATCAAAGCCGAAACCAACAAAGAATCCAGCATGCGATGAGGTTCTTGCGGTCGAATGTGCTTATTCAACCCGGCACCATAGGGCGGCGGAGTGAGTGGGGCTAAATCAATTCCTCGTCGATCGAGCCATTGATTGACCAGCTCAAAATGTTCTAATTCCTCTTGGGCGATCGCTGTTAGTGCCCGTACAAGCTTGGCGCTTGATGGATACCGAAACATGAGATTGAGTGCTACGCCTGCCGCCTTACGCTCGCAATGCGAGTGATCCAGCAAAATCGTATCTAAATGAGCGAGTGCTTGCTCAACCCAAGCCTGAGACGTTGGCTGTTGCAAAAATTTAATGGTTTTGGGCGTAAGAGTTTCCACAACGTTGCCGCTTGATTGACATCCAAAAAACTAGCGCAGCGTCATAACGGTAATTTCGGGTCACTCCCGTAAGCAATGACCTAAAAAGTAAAGCTGACCAACAACTAGTTCTTGCTGATCTTACGGTATTAACGCGGCTGTCGGCCAGATGAGCCTAGTCACTTAAAACTACGCTCAAAACTACGCTATTTCGTCTGATTAAGCGGCTTCGGAAAATAAAATCTGTTGCTGAAACAGCTGCAACACATACTGCAACACCTATCCCTTACAAAAGATTAATGGAATTGTTCAGGTTCACACGATGGCTGGGCAGCCGACATCTTGGCAATGCCTGTAGAGCACGATCGCCCTTGTAATTAACCAGACCCTAACCTGATCTGTCCGTTTTTCCTTTGCTTTGTTAGCCCCCTTCAAGGAGTAAGCCCATGTTTGAAGATCCTCTGCCTGGAGCCCACCCTAGCGCTGGTCAGCCCAGCAACCCACCGTGCGATCGCCTCCCTGATATGGCGCTTCTACTCGCTCCAAACGTTCGAGCCGCCATCAATCGCCTAGCCCGTCGAAAAACGTACGGTACTGAAATTTCTTGGGAAGATGCCGCCCAAACTGCCTACCTGCGCATCCTGCAGCAGTTCCGAAACGGACGCTTTGCTAGAAACCACGCCAACTATAACGTTCAGGGATGGGTTATGGTAGTGGCCCGCAATGCCATTCTTGATCTGTTGAAAGAGGCACGTCGCAAACGCGCGCTCAGCTTGGATACCGTCATTGCTGAGTCGAACGAAACCTATCTTGACCAGCAGCGTTATCCTGTCGATGTTGCGATGCAGCTAGAGCATCGAGACTTTGCGATCGCAGCCATACACATTATTGCCAAACTCGATCAGCAGCATCCCGAACGCCACTATCTCAAAATTGTGCATGGTCGGTTCTATCAAAATAAAAGTCAAGCCCAACTTGCACAAGAACTCAACCTCAAACAACCCACCATTTCTCGGCGATTGGCTCAACTGCCTCAAGTGGTAAGGCCGCATCTAGATGTGGAGTTTGGCTAGCTGCATTCTTCCTTATCTAGGGCGATATCTAGGGCAATCGCACCCATCACTATCGATAGGTTCGCCAACTGGTTGCCCTAAATGTTTGCCATACATCTCATGAGCATCAGTTTCGGCTAAAGGCTTTTCTGGATGTTTCATGGTGCCAACATTCAGAAAAGCCCTTGTTCTCATGCGCAACATGCCCACAAAAATCTGAATATTGTTCACTTTTTCTTCTGTAAAGAATGGTAGCTTAGGTAACAATAAACTCGCCGAATTCCTTATGATTTGAGTGGGAATGCCTAACCACTGCTTCCCGCTCTCCAAAAAATTGAATACTGATTAGCTGTTAAGGCATTCTCATCGCGTCTAAATCCATCCTTGTCGGATGTTCCAACGGTCACTATCTCCACTTACCGTTTGGCTGGTTGCTGTTGTTTTACATAGCCAATCTGCGATCGCAACAGCAGCAAAGCAAGAACGCAGCGAAGACGTGGTTGTGAGGGGCTTTGACCAGCTTAGGTCAATCTCTGCAGCTCTTTACGCGAGGCCAAATTTATGAACTTGTTCAAGATTATTGGTAACGCCATCCGCTACATTTACGACGGTGCTTTCGAAATTTTTAGTCCAAATCGTGACCACTATCCCAACACAGGTGTTCAACCGTTTGAAGGAGACCCATACTCCGAATCTGCCGATCGATGAGTGAGAACAGCTAGCCTCCATCAGTTTTCTATCGTTTGCTAATTCAACGTTTGTTCCATGGCCCAATGTTTTGTAAGAGAACACTGGGCTTTTTGCATTGGGCTTTTTGCGATGTCGCTGCGTGCGCTAAACTCAACCCGTCATAAATTAACCTGAGTTATGGATAAGAAAGGGAGGGACTGGATAAGCTGAGCTTTAAGAGAAACATCAGCAGAGCCCCTCCTATGACTAGTTTAGACGAAGTGTTTTGTGACATCGACGACTTTTGCCAACGCT
>NZ_JBNXVR010000048.1:0-51093 GCF_050565595.1 Leptolyngbya sp. AN02str
TGGCGGGGCCCACTTCGTTGTTGTACTCAACCCCCTGATCTCAGCCCTACAGATTAGCCGAGATTGGGGTTTTCGCACTGAAGCTCAATGTCTCCAGCAGGCACTTCTTGGAGCCGGGCATTTTGCGCGTCGATTTGCCATACCAGTTGCTCGGTTTCAAACCATTCTGTCTCCGCCCGGGCCATCACAGCCACAATATCCGCTGCGGACATGTCACCCTGCCGACGACAGCGACCGCCAATGAACAGGGTCGATTCGTTCGCTTCTAACTGCTGGGATATGGCGGGTGGAACGGCAACCACATCCACAATTTCCCATTCGGTAATGCTGCCCTGAGCATCGGTGGCAGCGGGCACTTGTAGCCATACCAAGTGCTGCCCATTTTGCTTGGCATGGGTAATGCCGCCTTCGGTGCCTCGCAGGGCTGGCAACATGGAGGCCGCCAGTAGCTCCATATCAGCACTGGGCATGCCATCACCGGGGTAGCGAGCCCCAATTAGGCTTGCTGGATTATCTGAATTGTCTAGACTTTCTGAGATAGGGGGGGATGGTTCGGAGGTTTGGCAGGCGGTTAGCACGAATGGGGCTAGCGCGATCGTCATCATCCCCCCCATCATCGAACGAATTCGACTTGTCATATGCTTCACGATGTTTTGATTGTGACGATTTCTTCTTCTCCCTACACTTCACAATATTGCTTTTTCTGATGACGATACGGTTCGTTACGGTTTTCTCAACCGTATGGTGTGCATTGGTTGAATTATGTTCGGCTATCTCACTCAAAACTGTTCACAGAACCGAACCCAAGGTTTTGCTGGTATTTCTTATTCTGATAACAGAGGCGAGTAACCCACCGATTCAACACTCCCTCATCAACGCACTAACTTATTGCTCACACTGAGGAGAAAAGGATATGGCACTTGTACGTTGGGAACCTCTTCGCGAAATGGATACGCTACAGCGTGAACTGAATCGTTTGTTTGATGATGTGTTGGTGCCAACTGCCCGCCGTGACTTTGGTGTTCATTTTGCCCCGGCGGCTGAGCTAGAAGAAACCAATGACGCGATTGTTTTGCGGCTTGAAGTTCCAGGAATTGATGCTAAGGATTTGGATATTCAAGTGACTGCCGATGCGGTTGCAATCCGAGGCGAGCGCAAGACCGAAACCAAAACAGAAGAGAAGGGTGCTTTCCGTTCTGAGTTTCGCTATGGTTCCTTCCAGCGTGTAATCTCGATGCCGATTCGCATCAATAATCAGGCCGTGACGGCTGATTACAAAGATGGCATTTTGCACCTGACGCTGCCCAAAGCCGAAGAAGAAAAGAACAAAGTTGTGAAGGTGAACTTGGGCTAGACAACAGTTTGTCGCTCTTGCATGAGCGATCGCAGGTGTAACCCCTAAGACGACAACGAACAGACGGTAAGACGAGTCAATGAAGGCTGTCAGCTATCAGCAAAATAAAACGTGCTTTTTCCCAAACTGGCAGCCTTTTTTCCCTTAAGTGGAAATGACATGAGATTGGTTTCAGTCAGTTGAGTTGTGTAGATACCGTTGAATCTCCTAAACCTTTTGGTAACAGAACAGAGGACGAACGATGACAAAGATTGTTGGAATTGACTTAGGAACGACAAACTCCTGCGTCGCAGTCATGGAGGGTGGTAAGCCGATTGTGATTGCCAATGCAGAAGGCTTTCGTACAACCCCGTCGGTAGTGGCATTTGCCAAAAATGGCGATCGCCTAGTGGGGCAAATTGCCAAGCGGCAAAGCGTTATGAACCCTGACAACACCTTCTACTCAGTCAAACGATTCATTGGTCGCCGATATGACGAAGTTACCCATGAATCGAAAGAAGTTGCCTATAGTGTTGTGAACAGTAACGGGAACGTGAAGCTGAACAGTTCCCAACAAGGAAAACAGTTTGCTCCTGAAGAAATCTCTGCACAGGTTTTGCGTAAGTTGGCAGACGATGCTGCGAAGTACCTGGGTGAACCTGTGACCAAAGCTGTGGTGACGGTTCCTGCCTACTTTAATGATTCCCAGCGACAAGCCACGAAAGACGCAGGTAAGATTGCGGGCCTGGAAGTGGTGCGAATTATTAATGAACCAACGGCTGCCGCACTCGCTTACGGATTGGATAAAAAATCGAACGAAACGATCCTGGTGTTTGATCTGGGTGGCGGTACGTTTGATGTGTCCGTTTTGGAGGTGGGTGATGGGGTGTTTGAAGTGCTCTCTACCTCGGGCGATACTCACCTGGGTGGCGATGACTTCGACAAGAAAATTGTGGATTGGTTGGCCGACGCTTTCCAAAAGCAAGAGGGCATTGACCTGCGCAAAGACAAGCAAGCCCTCCAGAGACTGACAGAAGCGGCAGAAAAGGCCAAAATTGAGCTGTCGAGCGTGACTCAAAGCACCATCAATCTGCCCTTTATTACCGCTACGCAAGATGGTCCCAAGCACTTAGAAGTGACGCTGACTCGTGCCCAGTTCGAGGCGATGACGGCGGACTTGTTGGATCGCTGCCGCATTCCCGTAGAGCGGGCGCTCAAGGATGCCAAACTGGCTGCTGACAACATTGATGAGGTGGTGCTGGTGGGCGGTTCCACTCGCATTCCTGCGGTGCAGGACGTGGTGCGCCGCATTATCGGCAAAGACCCCTGCCAGGGGGTGAACCCGGATGAAGTGGTGGCCGTGGGTGCTGCGATTCAGGCGGGTGTGCTGGCGGGCGATGTGAAAGACATTTTGCTGCTGGATGTGACGCCTCTGTCTCTGGGATTGGAAACCCTGGGCGGCGTGATGACCAAGCTAATTACTCGAAATACCACGGTTCCTGTGAAGAAGTCGGAAGTCTTTTCGACGGCGGCAGATGGCCAAACCAGTGTGGAAGTGCATGTGCTGCAAGGCGAGCGGGAGATGGCTGCCGATAACAAGAGCCTAGGCACCTTCAAACTGGATGGCATTCCCCCAGCCCCACGCGGTGTTCCCCAAATCGAAGTCACCTTCGATATCGATGCCAACGGAATTTTGTCGGTGTCGGCGGTGGATAAGGCAACGGGTAAGCGCCAGTCTATCTCGATTACAGGGGCTTCGACGCTTGACAAGAACGATGTGGAGCGGATGGTGCAAGAGGCTGAGCGCAATGCTGAGGGCGATCGCCAACGTCGTGAGTTGGTGGATGCTCGCAACACGGCAGATGCCCTGGCCTACCAAGCCGAGAAGCAAGTGCAAGAGTTTGCGGACAAGATGCCCGCAACCGACAAGCAGCGCATTGAAGGCTTGATTGCTGAGCTACGCCAGGCTGTTCAAGGAGAAGACGCCAGCCGCATCCAAGCTCTCACCCAGGACTTGCAACAATCGCTGATGCAGATTGGCAGTGCTGTGTATGGTCAGGCGGGCGGCGATGCTGCTGAAGGAGCAGCGACATCTGGCCCCAGCACAGGTTCGGATGATAGCGTAATTGATGCTGATTTTGTGGAAAGCAAATAGCAGTTCGCAAAACTAAACTCAGTGCGCTCGATGGCGCGTTGAAGTTGCCCTCTGGTATTGCCCCCCTTGTTTTGCAAGGGGGGCAAACTTTTATGGCTGATTGCGTGGTTCGGGCGATCGCCGCATCATATAAAGTAAACCATTTGTGTGGGAAAGACATGCGCCTGCATCATTTTCTGGGCACTCCGTTCTTGTCGTGACCAGAAAATGATGCAGCGGTGTCGTTTACTGCTTTCATTCACCACTTTCGATATGCGAAGAACGGAGCTGAGTGGCTTGATGGGCTTTGGCTTTGGCGGGATTTAAGTTTCCAGGTGGGCATAGCAATTTGTGGAAGCGATTTGGGATTTCTAGAGTAAGTTTGGCTGGTTGATTGCTGGGTATGACATCTTTTTCTACCACCGATGATTCTGCACAGAATCTAGATGAACTGCGCCAAGAGAATGCTCGACTCATGGCTGAGTTGCAGCAGGCGCGTGAGCAAGCCCAAAAGATGAGAACAAAGCGCGATCGCCTGCTCCAATTTTTTGAGCTGTCAGAAGAGATGTTTTGCGTTGCGGGAAGCGACGGTTATTTTTTGTGGGTGAGTGCGGCGTGGACGCGAGTGTTGGGCTATACCTCGCAAGAGTTGAAAAGCCAGCCATTTCTTACCTGGGTGCATCCTGATGATCGCGATCGCACGAGCGACATGCTGCAACACATGCAGGCTGGCATCGAAACCCCAAGCTTTAGCAATCGATATCGCTGCAAGGATGGCTCGTATCGGTGGCTGTCGTGGTCTGCAATGTCGTTTTCCGCCAACCTAACCTATGCAATCGCCCGCGACATTACCGCTAGCAGAGCTGTGGAGCAAGAGCTGGCCCGCCAACGCGAACTGCTTGATGCCTTTTTTGCCGCCGCACCGATGGGATTAGCCATCAACGATCGCGATTTGCGCTTTACCCACATCAACCAGGTCATGGCCGACATTAACGGCAAGCCGATTGAAGAGCATTTGGGCAAAAGTTTGGCAGAAGCCCTGCCCGATATCGCCGACAACTTAGAACCTGTGTTTCATCGGGTGTTGGCAGGGGAGTCGGTGATTAACATTGAGTTTGAAACCCCGGCCCAATCGCAGCCTGACGTGCTGAGGCATTGGCTGGTCTCCTATTTCCCATTACCAGATGCAAAGCAACAGCCAATTGGTGTATGTGCGGCCGTGCTGGATATTAGCGATCGCAAGCGCGCCGAAGCAGAACTGCAACGATCGGAAGCGCGGCTGCGCAGAAAAGTGCTACAGGAGAACTTGCTCAATCGGCTAACGCACCAAATTCGACATTCGCTTGATGTAGACACCATTCTAGAGACGGCTGTTCGCGAAATTCGCCTACAGATTCAGGCTGAGCGCTGTCAATTTGCTTGGTATGTGCCCGATTATGCCAAACCCTATTGGAAAATCGTTGCAGAAAATAATGCAGCGGGTACTCCCATCGCCCCAAGTTGCTACCCAGCGGCATACTTTCACACCTTTACCCAGACCCTACTGGAACTAGAGCCCGTGCGTGTGGATGATATGGCTTGTTTGGGCGATCGCCTCCATGAAGAGATTGGGCTGCGGGCCATGTTGGCATTTCCAATCCAAACCAACTCTGGCATGTTTGGTTTGCTCAGCGTGAGCGAAACCCAGCAGCCCCGACGGTGGACCGATGCCGAAACCCGACTGCTGCAATCGGTGTGCAACAGTTTGGCGATCGCGATCGAGCAGGCCGACTTGTACCAGCAAATGCGCGATCGGGCTCACCAACTGGAGACAACCCTACACGAGCTGCAGCGCACCCAAACCCAACTGGTGCAAAGCGAGAAAATGTCGAGCCTGGGGCAGCTGGTCGCTGGAGTCGCCCACGAAATCAACAATCCCGTTAATTTTATCTATGGCAACTTGGTCTACGCCAATGATTACACCCGCGACATCTTGAACCTGCTGCGGTTGTATCGCCAGCATTACCCCAATCCCACGATGGAAATTGCCGAGCAAGCCGATGCAATTGATGTTGACTTTTTGGTTGAAGATTTGCCCAAATTGCTCAATTCGATGAAGGTTGGGGCCGATCGCATTCAAGAAATTGTGGCTTCCTTACGCAACTTTTCCCGCATGGATGAGGCGGACTACAAGCTGGTAGATGTGCACGAAGGCATCAACAGCACCCTCATGATTTTGCAAAATCGGCTTAGGGCCAAAACGGTTCGTATTGATGAGAAGGAATACTACAGCCCCGGCATTAATGTAATTCAAAACTTTGGAGATTTGCCCCAGGTGTATTGTTTCCCAGGGCAGCTCAACCAAGTGTTTATGAACATTTTGGCTAATGCGATTGATGCCCTGGAAGAGCGAGACTGCGATCGCGCCGTGTCCGATCTCACCACCCATCCCAGCACCATCGAAATTACAACGGCAGTCCTGCCCAACCATCACATTCGCATCAGCATCAAAGACAATGGCCCCGGCATTGCCCCCCATCATCAGCAATACTTGTTCAACCCCTTCTTTACCACCAAGCCCATTGGCAAAGGTACTGGGCTTGGCATGTCGATTAGCTACCAAATCATTACCGAAAAACACGGTGGCTCGCTGAGGTGTCATTCGGATGTGGGTCAGGGCGCTGAGTTTATTATCGAAATTCCGGTAGAGCCTAACGCTGAACTGATGCGCAGGGCTTAAGGTTGGCCAAAGTGAGTACGATTTCATCTACCGTGGGCCGCACCGATCGCACGGGCTGGTCAAAGTGATTTACCAGAATGCTAAATGCCAGCGGTGGATAATTAGGCGGATTGAGATAGCCAGAGAGAGCCGTAATGCCGCTAATGGCCCCTGTTTTGCCGTAGAGCCGTCCTTCTACGACCGTGTCCCGAAACCGACTGCGCAGCGTACCCGCTTGGCCTGCAACGGAGAGCGATCGCCGAAATACCTCTGCATGGGGATGTTGGGCCATGGCCTTGAGCGTTTCTACCAAGGCGATGGGGGTGGCCAAGTTTTTGCGGGCAAGGCCAGAACCATCGGCCAATATCAGACCCGTCGCATCGACTCCCAAAGATGCAAGTATCGTCTCCGTTTCCTCCAACCCTGCTTGCAGAGTGTTTTCGGTGGTGGGTGAGGTGGCGGCACCTAGCGATCGCAGCAGTGCCTCGGCGTACAGATTATTGCTGTTGCTATTGGCTTCTGTGATCAGCTCAGCCATGGGGGGCGACAGTACTGCTGCCACTTCTGGATCAGTCAGGGGTTCGTTGGGCAAGGCAACCCTGGGGCCAGGGGCTAACTGCCGGACTGAAATTCCAGCCGCGCTCAGCACCTGGCGAAAGGTTTGCAGAAAATGCTGGGTGGGGGTGGGGGTGGAAATGGCGTCCTCCTCGGGGGCGGCTCCAACCCGCAACTGACCGTACACCCGGAGGGTCCGCGTACCCGGATCGCGTCCCAGGCGAGTAAACTCTGGTTCGGAGGCTGCGACCGTTTGTGAGGTGTTGTCGATGGTCCATCCGGCTGCATGGGCGGGGTTAGTCCATTCCACTCGCAACGGCTGCCCCAACTGCTGGGGAATCAACCGAAGCGCGATCGCATTTTCGTTCACAATCAGGCTGTTGACTGGAGGGGCATAGCCCGCCTGCAAGTCTTCCCATTCCCAGTTGGGATTGATCGGGTCGCCACGAAAGTGATGGTCATGGGCAACCAGTCGATCGATTGCAGTAATCCCTTGGTTTTGCAACTGGGTAGCCAGAGTTTGAAGCTGGGCCGTTCCCAGGTTGGGATCACCCCGTCCTACGACTTGGAGTTCCGTTGCATCCTGCCGAGTGGTGCGATGCACCGATGTGCGAATTTGATAGGTTGGCCCAAACTGTGCCAGGGCGGCAGCTGTGGTGAACAGCTTCACGTTTGAGGCGGGAATGAAAAATTGCTCGGCATCTCGCGCATACAGCCGCTGGCTTCCATCCAGGGTTTCCACTAAAATTCCCCATCGGGTGCGATCGCGCACCGAACTTTGCTCAATCGTACGGGCGATCGCCTGCTCCAAATTTGCAGGACACACCTCGCTGGCCTGGGCTGCCATCCCTCCTAGCAACACACTCAAGCTGGCAAACAGGAGCGCGAACCGATGTGTTTGGGGCATAGCAGAAGACGTAATGGAGTAAGAGAACGGGTGCGATACCTCTGATGTTTCCAGGGTTTCCATCTCAATAGATGCGCCCTACGGCTCTCGGCAAATGCCAAAGACAGAGGTGTATCCATGGATGAAGGTAGAGTTGCCCACGGGGCCAATTTCACCGCCACAAAAGAAGCCGCTCAGGGGCACATTGGGAATGAACTGGCTGAACAGCTTGGAGTCAAAGTTGGGTTCGTCGTACAACCCTTCGCCCCGGCCTACGCACGTAAACATGAGCGCCCCTGCTGGCGATGAGCCAACGTGCTGTTGACGATAGCGCTGCAGCAACATTTCTAGATCTTCCGCCGAGGCATCGGCGTCGCGCAGGTGAAACTGAATGCGCTGCCCCGGACGAACGCGATCGCCAATGGCAATGGCTCCAACGCGGGGATCAACCCCCAGCATTGTGCGAATTAAAAAATCACCCTGCTCCAGCCGCATCTTAAACTCACTTTGGGCCACCCCAATGAACAGCGAGTTTTGGGCTAGCTCCTGCTCGTCATCATCCAAGTCTTGGTAGAGCGACTGTAGGGCTTCTAGCGGTGTGCAAATTTCGCCATCATTAGCCTCGCCCGACTCATCCTGCTGTTCAAGCTTCAGCATAATGTTCCGCTCGCCTTCTATCACGCGGTAGGGATGGCCAATTGGGCGGCACCCCTGAGCCACAATCGCTTCCAGCACAACATTGCCACTCAGGGCAACGCCAACGGTTCCTTCTCGATAAAATTCAAAATCTCGAAATAGCCCGTTCCCTGACATGGAACTGCTGGTTGCCATGCCGCCAATCTTGACGGCTTCGGGATAGGCATAATCCAACCCGGGCAGCAGATCACGCGTTTCAGATGAGAGCGAGTCACTGAGCAAAATGAAGTGGGGCCGATCTTCTGGCGGTACCCCAATCAAATCTGACCAGCGGTTGGGTGGGCTGTCGAGATCGGGCAAATCTTCTTCCACCAGATGAAAGGTTTGAACATTGACCCCAGGTAAGTGCGCCAAGCTGAGGGTGAGCGCGGCTTCGTCTTCTAGCTCACAAATGCCGCCAGAACCATCGACTCCTACAACGCCGCCGCCACTGCAGCCAATCAGCGCGGAGACTGACAGATGCTCTTTGAGTAGGGGCATCAGCCGAGAATATTCGCTGGCAAAGGCAGAGGAAATAAACACAAGCGCGAGGTCGGCAGATGCCTGAAGCCGCTGCTGTGCCTGCTCAACCACTTCTTTGACAGCGGCTTCGAGCGATGGCTTGGTTGAGAGTGCGCTGGCCCACTTCATGCGGCCCGGTGTGGCTTCTGGCATCGTAACGTCCCTTATCCTGCGAATCCTTTTTCCATTTTGGGCTGTTTTGGAAACCAAATGACAAACCAAATCTCCTAAAGATCTTTAGATTCTCATGCAATCTCAGGATGAATCACCATTTTGGGAGGGGATAGATACACCAGAGCTAGCGGTGGGTCGGTTTTAGTAACAATAGCTACAGGCAAGAACCTGCGATCGCACGTTAGCATAAACTAAAGATTCCAATCTAAATTTTGTGGGCGTGTAATAATCCTCCGCATGGGTGACTTAATAGAACCACTCCTCACGGTAGTCTAAAATTGGAACAGTTCAGAAAAATATCGGTTTAACTGAGAGCTATGAGCGATATTCAATCAAAAATTGAGCAAGAGCGCCAACAAGCCCGCGAAGCTTGCGAGGTGAACGGTAACGGATCTCCTGAGTGTGCAGCTGCATGGGATGCGGTTGAAGAACTGCAAGCAGAAGCCTCTCACCAGCGTGCTAAAGATACCAACAAAAACTCACTTCAGCAATACTGCGACGATAACCCGGAAGCTGCTGAGTGCCGCGTTTACGACAACTAAGTATCCTGTCTTCTTAGGTCATTTTTCAGGATATTTTAAGGGCATGGAAACATGCCCTTTTTCAATGCTAGCCCTTCAACAAAGTGGACAGGTCGATGAAGATTCTTTGACTTTATCGATTCACTTAAATTGCGTTCATTGATAGGTTTTTTATATCAGAAGAACAGGAAATTCTAATGAATCGCAATTCGGGAAAAGTGAACGATAGAGTTTTGAAATCTGTCTGAAATCAGGCTTCTCTGTCTTTTATGTCAATGGTTTGATTGAATGAAAGATTGATTGGATGAAGTTTAGAACTTTTAACGATACCGTCGGCTTATCCGATATTGCATGATGCCGGTTGCAAGGTGAGCTAGACGGGGTGGATAGTCATATCAGCGACAAAAGGCACGAGATACGCAGGAAATATGGTGAGTGTGAATCTTGATTTGCCAGATTTGGAGGCGACCCATTGCCTGGGAGAGCAACTAGGGCGATCGCTCTCGGCTGGAACGGTGTTGCTATTGCAAGGCGATTTGGGCAGCGGCAAAACCTCCTTGGTACAGGGATTGGGGCGTGGCTTGGGAATTGCTGATCCCATCGTTAGCCCAACATTTACCCTGGTCAACGAATATCCCGAAGGACGGGTTCCGCTGTATCACCTCGATCTTTATCGGCTCACGCTAGCCGAGGTTGATGCGCTTTATCTAGACACCTACTGGGATGGTCAGGAGTACGCGCCGGGTATTGTGGCGATTGAATGGGCAGAGCGCCTTTCCTATCGACCTGCCCACTATATAGAGATTGTGCTGCAAGCAACGGAACGGGGCGATCGCCATGCCACGCTCACATCCGTCGGCAGAGTACGGCTCCCTCAGCTCAGCGTATAAGTTTTGCGGTTGCCGAAGTTGTCCCGCAATATTTCGGTTGATTTTCGCCCGATTTTGGCGGCTATGGTCAAATATTTAACAATTCTCGAGTATTTTATGAGAGTTTAATAAACCATTGCGACAAAAGCATGGCTGTATTCCTTGAAAACGGCTTAATCTGAAGTCACGATAATCTTTTGCAGGACTTGGGAATTGCGATTTGGGTGCCGTTGCCGCATCTTTCCTGAGCTGCCTTGCTTGTGGCCTGTGAGCGATCGCGCAAACAGCAAAAGCAGGAGCTTGGGTGAGGCGTGCAAGCGGATCTCCCTTGCTCAACGCTATGCATTGACCGAGAATCCGTATCCTGAAGAATTCGGATTCACGAATATGGATGGTCGCAAGTCGATTCCTTGAGTGCCTCCACGGCGGCATGCCGCCGTGCTAGTGCCTTGGTTCAGCCTGATCCGTGACCCATGCAGTGGCTCTTTGCTAGCCATGGGCTAGTAGCCCCCACAAAGGTTGCGGCATAGGACCGGATAAGTGGCACTACCAACCGCAGCTTAAAGGGTGTCTGAGAAGTGTCAAATGGTGTGCATTCGCCCTCAACCCCCCAATTCTGGGGGACTTCCAGCCCTGTTTTTCATTCACAGTTTCCCAATTTTGGGGGATGTCGGGGGAGGTTGGGGTTGCCATTGGAACCTTTAAAACATCCTCTTACCCACAGATTGCTTAGCCACCGTACTTAATCCGCTGGCTAGAAATGCGGCAATACGATTCATTAAAATTCTTTTTTCTCAGAGGTATTTTGATAGCAATTGAGAGCTGACTGTCACTAATTTACAAATGTTATAGATTGATAGTTTATTGATTGGATAAAGCGGACTGGGATGAGCGGCCTATTTCCCTTGGTGGAGTGAAATGGTTCTGTCAGCTACCCCAGCTCTCATACTTTTTTGATCCGCTTTTCAAGCACATTTACTCAAATTTTTACTGGCTCTACGTTTGGTATTTCACTCAGCAGGACAGCATGGAAACTTCGAGCAAAACACAGGTCGGTCCCCAGGTCGACGCAGCATGGCAGCTACTAGAGCGTTCGGTGGTCTACGTGGGCGATCGCCCCGTAGGAACCGTTGCCGCCTGCGACCCAACCGTAGAGGCATTGAATTACGACCAATGCTTTGTGCGTGACTTTGTCTCCTCTGCACTTTTGTTTTTGATCAAAGGCGAATACGACATGGTTCGCAACTTTTTGATCGAAACGTTGGCGCTGCAAAGTAGCGACAAGCAAATGGACTGGTTTAATGCAGGACTGGGCGTGATGCCAGCCAGTTTTAAGGTCGTGTCGGAAAGCGACGGACAATACTTGGTGGCCGACTTTGGTGAACACGCAATCGGTCGAGTTACTCCCGTCGATTCCTGCTTGTGGTGGATGATCTTACTGCGGGCCTATGTCAAAGCCAGCGGTGATTGGGAACTGGCGCATCAGCCCGATTTTCAGCAGGGTATCGTGTGGATTCTCAAGCTGTGCCTGGCTGATCGCTTCGATATGTATCCCACCATGTTGGTGCCCGATGGCGCGTTTATGATTGACCGTCGCATGGGTGTAGATGGGCATCCGCTCGAAATTCAGGCTTTGTTTTACGCAGCACTGCGAGCTGCGCGGGAGCTGTTACTTCCCGGCTTCAAGCGCGACATTTACTACCACATTGTGAACCAGCGGTTGGGCAGTTTGAGCTATCACATCCGCCAGTACTACTGGCTGGACTTAAAGCGACTCAACAATATTTATCGCTACCGAGCCGAAGAATTTGGGATTTCGGCGGTTAACAAGTTCAACATCTATCCCGACTCCATTCCCGACTGGATTCATGACTGGATGCCAGAGCGAGGTGGCTTTTTGGCAGGAAACTTAGGGCCAGCTCGGATGGATTTCCGCTTTTTTACGCTGGGAAATTTGATGGCGGTGATTAGTTCGCTGGTGAGTGATGATGAAGCTCAGCTCATCATGGATTTAATCGAGCAGCGGTGGCAAGATTTGGTGGGCTACATGCCAATGAAGATTTGCTATCCTGCCGTGGCTGACTTGGAATGGAAGATTTTGACTGGGTGCGATCCCAAAAATGTGCCCTGGTCGTATCACAATGGCGGCAACTGGCCAGTGCTCATGTGGTTTTTGGCGGCGGCAGCGGTGAAGACAGGACGCGTTGATATGGCTCAGCGGGCGATCGCCATTGCCGAAAAACGCCTGAGTGAGGACGAGTGGCCCGAATATTACGACGGTCGGCATGGTCGATTGGTGGGCAAAGCATCCCGTAAGTACCAAACTTGGACTATTGCGGGGTTCCTATTGGCAAAAGAGCTGATTGCCCATCCAGAACACCTAAATCTTATTTCGTTTAACGAAGATCCAGATGTGCTGGATTGGATGTTAAAAGTTCAAGACATTAGCTGATGGATGGGCTGTTCTGAGGTTTGCGCAGCGCGCAAACCTCAGAACAGCCCTTAATCGAAACTGACGTTAAAAAAGAGTTCACGAACTATAGCCATGAACTCTTTTTTTATTCATCTTATCGATGCATCTAAAATTGATTGCACCAAACGCTCAACGGCTAGAGCGGTTACGCCGCAACTTGCGGTGTCTCCTTTTGCTCTAGATTCTTAGCGTTTCCCTGAATCAGTTTGTCGTAGAGCTGCCCCAACTGAGTGGTGACTCCCTCCCAACTGAAATAGGTTTCGACTCTGTGGCGACCGTTGTTGCCCAATTCGGCTCGCCACGTGTCGTTTTCTAAAATGCGATCGATTGCATGAGCAAACGCATCAACATCCTTGGGCGGTACCAGCAAACCTGTTTCTTCAGAAACGACGGTGAACTGCAATCCACCAACATCGCTGGCCACAACGGGAGTGCGGCTGGCCATTGCCTCAATAGGTACTAGGCCAAAGGGCTCATAATGGCTGGGCACAACGCTCACATCGGCTGCCGCATAGTATAGGTGTAGATTCGTTTCATCCAACCGACCAGGGAAGCTCGTCATGTCTTGCATGCCTAGCTCGTGAACAATTTTCTCGATGCGATCGCGCTCATTCCCATCGCTTTTACCAGGGCGACTACCGCCACCGATAATTAGCTGCAGGTTTTCGTGGTCACGTAGTTTGGACTGGGCGATCGCCTGAACCAACGTTTCGATCCCTTTCCGTGGGTCAAATCGACCCACATACAAGGCAATCTTGGCATCGGGATCTAAACCGAGCTGTGCCCGCGCTTCCTGGCGCGATACATTGCCAAAGCGTTGAATATCGGTGCCACATGGAACAATCACCACATTGCCCAGTTCCGAAACATATTCCCGCATGTGAGCTTGCTCCTGCGGGCTAGTTGCCACAACACAATCAACCGTCTCAAGACAGGTTTTTTCGACCGGCAGACGCTGCATCGCCACAGTAGGCATTTGAGCGATCGCCTTGTACTTTACGGCTCCCAATGAGTGATAGGTGTGAACCTGCACCAGTGGATACTTTTGCCGTAGATTCATCCCCACCCAAGACGACAACCAATAGTGGGTATGGACAAGCGAATAAGATACCGATTCCCGGCGCTGAAACGCTTCCATTGAGCTAACAAACTCGGGTAGATACTCAAACAGTTCATTACGGCTACGAAACTCTAACGGCCCAGCCTGAACGCGGATCGTGCGGCAGGTTGGAGAATGCTGCACGATTTCTGGCTGATCTGCATGGCTCTTGCGGGTGTACATATCAACGATCCAACCCTGCTTTGCCAAATGTTCGCCCACTTGGCGAACATACACATTTTGGCCACCAGCTTCCTCTTGACCAATTTCGGCTGCTGGGTCGCCAGCAACAGAAATTAGAGCAATTCGCCGATTTTGATCTGGAAACATGACTGACTCTTTCACCTCATGGTTCACGATTTTTGCTCGACACCAGAGGCAATAGTTATTGGACCCTCAGTGTCAGAGCCGGCACAAAACTACTACAAAGCCGCATACTGAAATTGAAGGATACTGACGAAAATCGAACCGTAAAACAATTGTGCAAAGCGACTTTGCAAGCAACTGTGCCGATTGTACAGTCCCTCTCAATGCCGACGAAGTTAGCTGACGGGCTAGGGCTGAGAGTTGCCCTTCCTTTGAAGGTTTTGAGTATGACCAGTTAGAGCTGTAAGCAATTGAAAATTGCAAGTTTCTAGCTGGCTTCTTCAGTTCCCTTCCGTAAAAGATATGCCCCAAAGTTTGGTTCCTCCGCTCCAGTAAGGTGCTTTGATTAGCCAATTCGGCAACTCAAGCCTTACTGAATTAGGCTGACTTATGAGTTTTGCTGCGAGAATAGCTTACCAAAAGTTTTTAGTCAACTCATCACCCCAAAGGGATAAGCCTGGTATAGGAGATGACCAAAAGCAGTTAGAAACTACCGATTTTAATTTACGGTTTACCGTACTTGATGCAAAAAAGTATTTGTATCAGGTACGGCTTCGGTTAGCTATCAAGAATCGCAAATTGTTTCAACAAAATGAATTTTCACAGCTTAAGCCTTGATTCCGTTTGGCGATCGCTATCCTTTTGATCTCATCCTTTGCTGCTTTTACTCATACTCATGTGCAAATTCATGTGAAAAATTTGGACAACAGTTTGAACTCTTGAAGAAAACATGAGCACTTTTCAACTTAACCGCATGATTAGCATCCATCCCCCAACTGGGTGAATTAAAGCTCAAAGAGGAACAAGGAAGGAACTTCATTCGTCCTTTCAACCCGTTTATCAGTGCTTAAAATATCAGGTCTTAAAACTGGCTTGAATGAGATTCGAAGCTGTTACGAGAAATGCAACGAAAGTCATGTGACAGTTTGGAAAGAGAACCTTGATAAACCTTGGATTTGTTTTTTCGAAATACAACAGTAATAGGTTCGCAAGGAAAGAAGATTGACTCAACGTTAGAGGAACTTCTTATCGCTAGAACCCATCTTAAAACTTAATGCGCTCAAGTTCTTGTTCATTCAAACTGGCTGTAATTGACGCTCAAAACAACTCATTTTTGTATGCAATGCATAGCCGTTTGAAGAACTAAATTGATTCGTCTCTTGAGCCATTCTCTCACCTATTTTCGATGGAAGGAACTGACATGAAACGCTCTATTAAGTCGATCGCTGCTCTCTCTTCTTTGGCTGTTTTGGCCGTTGCTCCAGTTGTATTCTCAGCCAACTCTGCTTCGGCGCTGCCCCTGGCTCGCGGTATGAATGGTAACTACCTCGGCGCTGGTATTTCGGCAGGAGTAACTGAAGATGCTTCTGGTGACAGCACGTTTGGTGCCAATGTTCAGGGACGTTTTGATGTGCCTTTGGCTCCTGTCTCTGTTCGGGGTGCTGCTCTGTTTGGTGATGATTCTGTCGCACTCATGCCTATCGTCACTTACGATGCGGCGATCGCTCCCAACACAAACCTGTACTTGGGCGGTGGCTACTCCTTCGTTACCAATGAAGGCAACTCGACTCCTCTAGGCGACAAAAATGCGCCCGTCATCACTGCTGGCGTTGAAACAGCCGTGCTCAGCAATGTCGTGGTGTACGGAGATGCCAAAGTTGGCTTCGATGCTTACCGCAACAGCAACGATGCAGCGGTAAGCCTCCAACTCGGCGCTGCTTATCGCTTCTAAGCTGAAGGCGCTTCCTGGCAATCCTTTCGGTTAGCGCATAGGGTTAAGCCAATAAGGTTAGTCGCATAAGCCTCAAGCCGCTCGATGTACTGCATCGGGTGGCTTTTTGGATCAGGGACACTCAAAGGCGATCGCACAGTTCAACCCGGTTGAACCAAGGCTTACCAAACTGGTAAGCCCTGTGCAAAAGCGCTCAGCCATTGTTTCGCATCAACCGTTGCAGGACTGAACTGACGTTAATAGGACTTACGCACTTCATCCGAAAAACCTGGGGATTGAATGATGTGTGGGGCGCTTAGCGCCCCACACATCATTCAACTGCACAAGTCCTGGTTAAAATAAGCTGGTGATCATGCAAATTGAATCATCAATTTAACAATTAATTAAAGTTCTACCCATCAACAGCAGTTAGGTCTATATCCAGTAAAACTGGGTAGACAATCGGAACCTTGCCCACCAGGTCACAACTGGATCAGCCGCACGGGTAGTAGCAAGCTCAGGCTTTGCACGTTTTTCAATTGAAAGAACGAAAGAATAAATTTTTAGTGTTGGAGCCGAATTTCTTTGCGGATCGGCACTATGGTTTCGGTATGCGAGTGATAAAATAGCTATGATTTCCCAGAATCTCTATCGGGATAGTGTGAATCAGTGGCTTGCCTAGAGTGCGCTCTCGCACCACCCCTTGCCTTAGTCCGTCAATTACTTAAAACTGTTACTGCGCTTATGTCTCCCACCTCAGTACCTGCCGCTGCCCAAGTCTCTAAGGTTTCCAAAGTTGAAGGGATTAAAGAGCGTAGCAATCAACTGCGTGAACCCGTTGCTACTGAACTGTTATTAGACACAACGCACTTCACTGAAGAGGCGGTTCAAATCCTGAAGTTCCACGGCTCCTACCAGCAAGACAATCGGGACAACCGGGTCAAAGGTCAGGAGAAAGACTACTCATTCATGTTGCGGACTCGGAACCCAGGTGGGTTCATTCCGGCTCAGCTCTATCTCGTTCTGGATGAATTGGCCGATCGCTACGGCAGTGGTACGCTGCGGGCCACGACTCGCCAGGGATTTCAGCTCCATGGTGTGCTGAAGAAAGATTTGAAAGCCACGATTGCGGCCATTGTGCAAAATATGGGCTCGACGCTAGGAGCCTGTGGCGACCTGAACCGTAACGTGATGGCCCCGCCCGCCCCATACCAAAACCGAAAAGATTATGCATATGCTTGGGAATACGCTAACCATATTGCAGACTTGTTGACTCCCCAAACGGGCGCGTACTACGAAATTTGGCTGGATGGTGAGAAGTATTTATCTGCTGAGGAACACCCCGATGTGGTAGCGGCTCGTCAGCGTAACGGCAATGGCACGGTGATTCATGATGTAGAAGAGCCGATTTATGGCACTCACTACATGCCACGCAAGTTTAAGTGTGCCGTGACCGTACCTGGCGATAACTCGGTAGACCTGTTCTCACAAGATGTAAGCCTGGTGGTGATTACAGACAGCGCAGGTGAACTGTTGGGCTTTAACGTATATGCTGGCGGCGGTTTAGGTCGAACTCACAACAAAGAAGAAACGTTTGCTCGCATTGCCGATGAGATTGGTTATGTCGATAAAGCGGATATCTATGATTTTGTGAAGGCGATTGTGGCGACCCAGCGTGATTATGGCGATCGCACCGATCGTCGTCACGCCCGCATGAAATATCTAATCAATGATTGGGGAGTGGAGCGATTCCGTGAAGCGGTTGAGCGCTACTTTGGTAAGTCCATTCAGCCAGCAAAGCCCCTACCCGAGTTCAAGTATCTCGACTTTTTAGGATGGCATGAGCAGGGAGATGGCAAGCTGTTTTTGGGCATCTCGGTTCAGAATGGCCGAGTCAAAGATGAGGGTACCTTCCAACTTAAAACAGCGCTGCGCCAAATTGAGTCCAAATTTGCTTTGCCCATGCGGGTTACCCCTCACCAAAACGTGCTGCTGTACGACATTGATCCTGCTGCCAAGGAAGCCATTCAGCAAATTTTGACCGATCACGGCGTCCCAACTGTTGAGGCGATCGATTCTCTAGAGCGCTTGTCGATGGCTTGTCCTGCCCTGCCGACCTGTGGCCTTGCCATTACCGAGTCAGAGCGCGTATTGCCTAGCATTTTGGAGCGCGTGCGTGCCCTGCTTGACAAAGTTGGTCTCAAGGACGAACAGTTTGTGATTCGCATGACAGGGTGCCCCAATGGTTGCGCGCGGCCTTATCTGGCGGAGTTGGGATTTGTGGGGCAGTCGCCCGAGTCGTACCAGATCTGGCTGGGGGCTGATCCCCACCAAACTCGCCTTTCTCGTCCCTTTGCGGAAAAGGTGCACGTGAATGATTTGGAAGCGTTGCTAGAGCCGTTGTTCCTGAACTTTAAGCAGAACCGCCAACCCAATGAAAGCTTTGGCAACTTCTGCGATCGCGTTGGGTTTGATGCGTTGCGGCAGTTCACCGTTCCTACCGTTCCTGCCAAGAGTTCTGGCAAAGCACGATACCGCATTGGTGTGCGCGATGCCGTATACGAAAAGCTCAAAGCTTTCTCAACGGAGCGCGGTATTTCCATGACAGACGTGACCTGCGAGGCTCTAGAGCAATACTTTAAGAATCTCTAGAGGAGGCTGGCAGCGCAGGGGCAAACCTTTTGCTGCTGCGGCATCGGTAAGCTGGGTGTCACGAGACTGAATCTTGCCCTTTTGTGCACTAGTGCATGGAAGGGCTTTTTCAGAGTGTTGGGGCTGTGATGAAAGCAACTGAGGCCAACTCTAGACCTGCTGTATGAATTGGATGAAGCATGAATCATTCGCACAACATCGTGTAGCAGGCCTGCTGCTGTGGCGGGTTGATATAACCTGTACAGGGCGATCGCCCGCTCAAATGCGGTCCGAGAAATGCTTGATACCCCTGGTGGAATATTTCTGTATATAAACGGATATAACGAACCCTAAAGAAAAGCTTGAATTCTGATAAATTTCGGATTTCATTTGATAGTTTATAGACATAGATAAATAACGCCGACACTCCATTTTTAAGTTGGCCTTTCAAAACTTCTGGTGATGCCGTTAGCCTGCTTTTGCTTTAAAAGGCTGACTTGTGTATTCGCCTAATAGCCCCTGATTTCTGAGTAAGAAATCAGGGGCTTTATCATGGAGGATTGCCATTGATAAAACTGTAGAGCCGGATGATGAAAAACGGTGCACAAGCGTGTCCGCGTGCAGTCACCTATTGCTCAATTTCTATTCTTGGGTCTGCAATTTCCTAATGAATTGCCATGAAGTTTAGTGAGGCCCAATCAGATGTTGAAATTCTGTATTTTGACGAATATTGTCAAACGAAACATCCGTTTGAGCCATGACCCGATAGAGATTAGGACTGAGGACAATTGCCCGATGTAGGCTGCGAATTGCTAAGTCCACTTCGCCTTGGGCACTATGGGCGCAGGCTTTCCCATACCAGGCTTCGGGGTTTTCTTCTTTGCTTCTCAGCGATTTATCAAAACTGGAAATGCTGTCTTCATAGCGACCAAGCTTGGTGAGTACGACTCCGCGATAGTTCCAGGCGTAGTAGCAATTACGTTTAATAGCGATCGCTGTATCCAGGCTGCTCAGCGCTTCATCGTAGCGGCGCAAGGCAGCAAGTGCATATCCCCGATTGTACCAAGCGCGGTAATTTTCAGGCCGCAGTTCTACCACATGGTCAAAACAGGTAATGGCCTCACGATAGCGAAACAAACAGTTGTAAGCGTAGCCCTTGTTGTACCAAAGTTTGGCATCATAAGCATCGAGCTTTAGCCCTTGGTCAAAGCTCGTAACAGCCTCTTCAAAGCGCTGTAATTTTGCTAAGGAAATACCCTTGCCATGCCATGCCAATACATACTTCGGCTTCAGCACAAGTGCTCGCTCAAAACTGGCGATCGCCTCCTCGTAAAACCTCATTTCGTACAGGGCATATCCCCGCTTGCTCCAAGCCTCAAAATGGTCGGGATGCAGCCGCAACAGTTTGTCAAATCGCGCAACCGCACCTTCATAGCGTCCAATCACAAATAAGGCTGTTCCCTGGCTCAACCAGGTGTAAACATCTTTATCTTGGTCCATAACGTGCTGACGATTCAGGAACGAGCTCAAGCTTGAAGCCATCTCTTTGTACATGACCATTGCTCCGTTACATAGCACCCTGCTGTTTCGTGAGATGGCCGGCCTAAGCCAAGCCGCACAACTCGCTCAATCAACATCGCTACTTGTGTGAAAGTAGGACAACAGATCCACCATGATCTGAGCTTAAACATTTCAACACTGGCGCGGCATAAATTTCCTCAAACAATTGATAATGTTTTGGTGTTGATTTCACTCGAATTACAGTATCAATTGGCGAAGGTGAGCCATTTTTTGGGTGAACTTACGGATCGGGTTATTGGGTCATGGTTGGTTCATATCTATCTTCAACAATTTTGAGGAAAGTGTCTCCAGAGGTGGGGATTGGACTGGGATAATCGATCGACCACAGCAGCGTGATCCATCAAGGTTGAATCTAAAATTATGACTTAACTTATCTCACCATTCTCTCCAACACACTCAAGACTTATGTGCTTCGGTCAACTTGCTGAAAATTTAGCGACTTTTGTTGAGGTGTTCTCAACCCTGAGTTTGGCAGTCAGCTCTACCATTCAGCCATAAGTTCAAAACGACGAACTACTCATTAAACAGGCGATCGCCATGCGGACAGAAAAAGACTCGATGGGGGAGCGTCAAATCCCCGATGATGTGTACTACGGGATTCAAACCCTGCGTGCCGTTGAAAACTTTCCCATTAGCGGACTGAAGCCTTTGTCCACGTATGTGGATGCCTGCGTGCTGATCAAAAAAGCAACCGCGATTGTGAATACCGAATTGGGCTGCATTCCCAACGAGGTGGGGCAGGCCATTGTGCAGGCGGCGAACGAAGTGCTACAGGGCAAACTGCGGGATCAGTTTGTGGTGGATGTGTACCAGGCCGGAGCTGGAACCTCGCACCACATGAATGTCAACGAAGTGTTGGCCAATCGAGCGCTAGAGCTGCTGGGGGGCACCAAGGGCGACTACCAGCGCGTAAGCCCCAACGATCATGTGAACTATGGTCAATCCACCAATGATGTGATTCCGACGGCCATTCGCATTGGAGGCTTGTTGGCATTGGAGCACAGCTTATTTCCGGCGTTGGCCGGAGCGATTACCACGCTGGATACCAAGGCGGCAGAGTATCAAGATGTGGTGCGCTCGGGCCGAACTCACTTGCAGGATGCGGTGCCTGTGCGTATGGGAGAAACGTTTCGGGCTTGGGCGCAAATTTTGGCCGATCACCTGGTGCGCATTGAAACGGCATCGATGGATTTGACGGTGTTGGGCTTGGGCGGTAGCGCCGCTGGAACGGGGTTGAATACCCATCCCAACTATCGCAAACGCGTGGCTCAAGTCCTTTCCCAACTCATTGACAAGCCGCTGCAATCGGCCCCTCATTTGATGGCGGCGATGCAGAGCATGGCTCCGTTTGTCAACGTATCGGGCTGTCTGCGCAACTTGGCGCAAGATTTGGCCAAAATTTCCCACGATCTGCGCCTGCTAGATTCGGGGCCAAAAACGGGTTTCAAGGAAATTCAACTGCCGCCTGTGCAACCGGGATCATCCATCATGCCCGGAAAATACAACCCAGTGTTGGCCGAAATGACCTCGATGGTGTGCTTTCAAGTAATGGGGTATGACAATGCGATCGCCATTGCCGCCCAGGCTGGCCAGCTTGAGCTAAATGTGATGATGCCGCTCATTGCCTACGACCTCATCCACAGTATTGAACTGTTGGGCAATACCCTGGATGCACTGAACACCAAATGCCTCAAGGGGATTACCGTGAACCGCGATCGCTGCTTGACCTATGCCGAAGGAAGTTTGGCCCTGGTGACCGCATTAAATACCCACATTGGTTACCTCAACGCAGCGGCAGTTGCCAAAGAATCCCTCGAAACTGGGAAGTCTTTACGGCAAATCGTGCTAGAAAAGGGGCTAATGAGCGAGGCAGACTTGGCGCAAGTGTTGAACTTGGAGCAAATGAGCGCGATGCCTGCTCCTTCCGCTTCGGGCAATTCGTAATAACCTTTGGAGGCGATCAATGCAAACACAAGACAGTCTCTACACGCAAATTACGGTGCATTACATTAACGGCACGAGCGAGTCGTTCAACCTGTACATGCCCCTGCAAGATGACGGCACGTTGCAAACCACCCAGCTTGAGGTTCGGCACTTACTGAAAAAGGAATGGTGGATTGTCAATCTGCAAGATCAGACGCTTTTCATCAACGTTGACAATGTGTTGAAGATGGAAATGAAACCCCCGTTGACCCAGCTTCAGGGTGAGGATGTGTTTAGCAATGCGGAGCGGGTAACTGCGCTGAATCGCAAAGGGTAATGCCGTAGAAAACATGGGGTGGGAACCCCAGGTTGGGGAGTGCCCAAGTCATCGAAAGGAGTTGGATGGTGCGTTATGCTAAAAGCCAACTCCTTTCTTAAGTTTGATTGCGTGTATGCGTCCCTCTGTTAGCTTTGTTCGCGCTGCTTCCTACGAGTACGACCATGTGCAAGCCTGCGTTACCGCCATGTTGGAACCGCTAGGTGGTATGCAAGCCTTTGTAAAACCGGGCGATCGCGTGTTGCTCAAGCCCAATCTGCTCACCGGATCGCGACCAACCAAGGAATGCACCACTCGCCCCGAACTCGTCTATGTTGTGGCCAAGATGGTCATGCAGGCAGGCGGCAAACCCTTCCTAGGAGATAGTCCGGCTTTTGGCAGTGCGCGCGGTGTGGCGATCGCCAACGGATACAAACCCATCATCGAAGAATTAGGGCTACCTGTTGTGGACTTTAACGGTCGCCGCTACGAGACCGTAAGCCAAGAGTTTAATCATTTGCTGCTCTCCAAAGAAGCGATGGAGGCCGATGTCATTATCAACCTGCCAAAGGTCAAATCACACGTCCAACTCACACTCACTATGGGCGTCAAAAACTTGTTTGGCTGTGTTCCTGGCAAGATGAAAGCCTGGTGGCATATGGAGGCTGGAAAAGATCGGCTGCGCTTTGGCACGATGTTGGTGGAAACGGCTCGGGCGATCGCCCCCAGCCTCACGATTGCGGATGGCATTATTGGCCACGAGGGAAAAGGCCCCAGCGGTGGCGAGCCCCGATTTCTAGGCCTCTTGGGCGCATCCGCCAATGTCTTTGCCCTTGATCGTGCCCTCGTCGAAATCTTAAATGCTGATCCGTCTACCGTGCCGACTATTGTGGCATCTCAAAAATTGGGACTTTGTCCCGAGCTTGCCGACATCACCTTTCCGTTGCTAACGCCGCAAGAGCTACAGCTTGCCGATTGGAAACTACCCGACACCATCGTACCCATTGATTTTGGCCTGCCTCGGGTTGTGAAGTCGTCCTTCCGGCATCTCTATATTCGCTACATCAAAGAGCCCATGCGGGCTTATGCAAATCGTCTGAGTTAGGGATTAGGCAACCTCGGGGCGGACTCTCTCGACTGGTTTGCTCGGCCTGTCAACCCGGTCAACGTAAGGCACTTGCGGTGGTAAGGTGCCGATTAGGCAGCCATTATCCAACATACAACCCCAAAACTCCGCGTCGCCTGCTCAGTGGGCGACACGGAGTTTTGGGGTTGGTTTTTAATGGTGTCAGGGTACCTATCATCCATCCCAGGGTGAGTCATCGGGCCTACCAAGTTTGTTCCTAAGGGCGTGGGAGGAATGAACCTTTGTGGTTTATATTAAGAAAAATTAAGAGAGATCGGATGAAGGCTTGACAGAAAAGCTGCGATCTTCTGCCCAATGCGACGTGTGGAGTTAGGCTTGTGACTTTTTCTGTGTTGCCTCAGACCTCTGGTAATTCGCAAATTGCGGTTTACTTCAAGAAATCTGCCGGAGAGTGGCGATCGGAGCGGCGGTACTATACCTTGCCCCATGGCGATACGAAGGAAATGATCAGCCATATTCAAGTGCGCTACTTGGAAGAGGGAAGCCCAGAATTGCTTCACCTAGCTCAGCTTCACCAATTGTCTGCTGATACGGTGCTGCACTGTGGAGCAGAGGTATCGTGGCATAGCGAGGAGTCGGTATCGGGCAAGAAGCAGTCCCGAGGTTCGACGCTATTTGGTGCGCTGGGTGATATTTTGTATCGCGATCGCGGTTTTGCCACCCCCAAGCCTGTCACGGCCAATTTTTACTTCCCCAATCCCGATACGCTGTGTTTGCGAACGGAATATCAGAGTTCCTCTTTTGAGGAAGAAGTGAAGCTGATTGGCCAACGTTATCGCACCCGCCAAACCATCATTACCCGCGAAGGCGAACAGCAAATGATTGGCCAGTATTTGGAAACACGGATTGCTTAGTTCATGGTCTGCGCATGCAGGCTGCAAGGCTTGTTTGTTTGCCTAAACAGTGCCGATTGCGTTTTTGCTTCTTAGATGTACGGGAGATCCTTTATGGAAGAACCGCACTGCCGCTCTTCCACAACAGCTCTTCCCAAACCATAGAGCAGTAGGTGTGATTTAGAGAGATGACAGAGCAATCTCTCGCTGTTCTACATCAGGCGCGATCGCAAGGGGATCGTAGCCAAGCTGTTGAGAAATCCGCTCTCTAGCAAGCTCACGATATTCCCAAAAATGCTCGCCCGCTGCACACAGTCCTAAATACAGGGTGAGCAACTGCGGCTTTTGCCGAAAGAGCTGCCAGAGCTGCTGCCAAAACTGCTGGCGAATTTCTGGACGACGCATGCCTTGATGCCAAATCAGCTGCGCCACAAGTCGTAACTGGCGGTGCAGCGGTACCTGCATTGTTTGCCTGCGTCGATCTGCCACATTTAAGTTTAAGCATTGGCGAAAACAGCGCTTGAGGTAGGTGGTTGGTTCATACAACTGCCAAAAGCCTTCGACATACTCGCGGGCTAATTCTGGAAGGGGGCGAGTTGGCTCAAAGTTCATGAGCGTGTTTTGATCACCCGTAGGATGGCCTTCTGCGTCGAAAAGGCGGCCTTCCTCCTTCAACCGATTCCACAGAGCGGTATTTGGTAGCGCCTGCAAAATACCTAACATCGGTTGGGGAATACTTGTTTGTTCAATAAAGGCTTGAATGCGATCGCCCGCTCCAGAGCGCTCCCCATCAAATCCCAAAATGAATCCGGCATAAATGAGCAGTCCGGCATTATTAATTTTTTGGCAAGCCTCCACCAGCGGATTCCGTGTATTTTGTACTTTGCGAGTGACCTGTAAACTGTCTTGATCTGGCGTTTCAATTCCCAGAAACACTGCATAAAATCCAGCATCTTGCATCAAGCTCAGCAGTTCTTCGTCTTCTGCCAAGTTTACTGACGCTTCGGTTATAAAGGTGAATGGGTAGTCGTGCTGCTGCATCCAAGGAATCAGTTCCCGCAAAAATCGTTTGACGTTGCGCTGATTGCCAATAAAGTTGTCATCCACGATAAAGATTGAACCGCGCCAACCCAAGTCATATAAAATTTGTAGCTCGGTAAGGGCTTGTTTGGGCTCTTTGGTACGGGGCTTGCGGCCATACAGCGAAATAATGTCGCAGAATTCGCAGTTAAATGGGCATCCGCGCGAAAATTGCATCGCCATCATTAAATAGGCATCGCGCTGCAACAGGTCAAACCGGGGCGGTGGACTCAGGGTGACATCTGGTTTTTCACATGAACGGAAAGTTCCGCTTTCTTGATGGTTGGCGATCGCCTCTACGAACTGCGGCACCGTGAGTTCGCCTTCATCCAGCACTAAGTAATGAGCCCCTGCCGCTTGGGCATCCTCCGGCACTGAGGTAGGATAAGGCCCGCCAACGGCCACTTTTTTGCCAAGGGCAACCCCCTTGCGAATCAGGGCTTGAAAGTCTACCTTTTGTACCAACATGGCAGAAATAATGACGAGATCGCACCATTCCCAATCAGCTTCTGTTTCAGGCGTAACGTTGCGATCGTAAAAGCGAATATTCCAATCTTGAGGAAGCAATGCGGCAACGGTTAGGATTCCCAAGGGCGGAATCACAGCCTTTAATCCAGCAATTTCCATGAAGCGATCATACGACCAAAACGATTGAGGAAATTGGGGATAAAGTAACAACGCTTTCATATAGTTCTCCTGATTTCAGTTGGGGGAGTCTGACGTTTCAGGGTTAGGATTTCTAACAATGCTCAAGGCAGCAAAACAATCGCCAATCGTGAATTTAAGGGGAGGCTTGAGAACCTAGAACTCTAAAGAAATACTCCATTAAGGAAAAATGCTTATCGCTACGGTCTTAATACCGTTTGGATAAGCATAATCATCAGGGCTTGCTGTGAGAGAAGATTGAATGAAAAAAAATGAACTCATTTCGATTCAATCCTCGAATTTGAATGCGATAGAGAACGCTGAACTGTCATTTCAGCGCTGTTTTACACTACTTCAGAGAATCTTTGATGGTGTCTTTAACATTTTCGGCAGTGTGTCGAAGCTGTGCTTCGGCTTGCTTGGCTTGGCCCTCTGCCTTCATGTTGGGATCACCTGTGACATCGCCAAGGGCTTCTTGGGCTTTACCTTCTAGGTTTTTAGCGGTTGCCTTAACCCGATCTTGTGCGCTCATAATCTAAACTCCTATTGATGATTGGGGAATTGATAGAATCAATTGATTTCTAATAGAAACTGGACGAAACCGGGGTTGATTTAGAGGCGGCAGTCGGTTTCGTGAGCCTAATCAAAATATTAGACTCTATGGTGGAAAAATAAATCTCACTAATGGTGGAATTCGAATCATCAGTATGGTTTTGAGAAATAGTGAATGAACCGGCGTGAAGCGATAAGGCTGCTGTTGATGGAGCGATCGCACATCGGTTGGCTTGCTAATTGGTTTTGTAATAGTTTGCAATCATCAACCAGTCAATAACGAGCTTGGGCTGCTAGCGAACAGCGATTAGGAAGAAGCCTCCTATCCGGTTGTGTTTACATGTGTGATTTCACCTGTGGGGATGTTTGTTGCAGAAGGGTTGCCCCGCTGACCTTTTACAACTAAGCATCCCCATGCCTTAAAAAGCCTAGAAATGAAACCTATCTCGGTTGTTTTTCTGGTTGTCTCTCATATCAACAGGACTTACGCAATTGAATGATGTGTGGGGCGCTTAGCGCCCCACACATCATTCAACCTCCTGGTTTTTCGGATGAAATGCGTAAGTCCTAATCAAAGTGGATTGCAGACGCATCTCACACGGGACGCTGAGTTTTCTGTTAGGATGATTCCTTGCCAGTGCATTCCGGTCTGTTGCTGGCGAGCTGGCATTTTCGTTTGTGAACTGTCTGTCTTTTAATCGTTAGAATTTATCGCTCTTAGACTGGGCCCAAGCGCGTCAATTTGGGATAGGGGCACACTAGGAGCATTAACTTCATGACTTTTGCATCACTCGGTCTTTCTGCCGAACTGCTTCGTGCGATCGCTGAACAGGGATACACAGAGCCAACGCCGATTCAGCAGCAAGTTATTCCAGCGATTCTCAACGGCCAAGATATTCTGGCTAGTGCACCCACTGGCACCGGAAAAACTGCCGGATTTACCCTGCCATTGCTTCAGAGGCTGGGTAAGGGCGCACCGCCCAAGGGGCCACGGATGCCGCGTGTGCTCATTTTGGCTCCCACGCGGGAGCTGGCTATGCAGGTGAGCGAGAGTGTGAGCACCTATGGCCAACATTTGCCTTGGCGGTCGGGTGTGGTGTATGGCGGGGTTAAGTTTGGCCCGCAGGTGCAGCAGCTGCGACGGGGTGTGGATGTGCTAGTGGCCACTCCAGGGCGATTGTTGGATCACGTGGGACAGCAAACGCTGGATTTGTCGCAGGTTGAGATTTTGGTATTGGATGAGTGCGATCGCATGTTGGACATGGGCTTCATCCACGATATTCGTAAGATTTTGGCGATGGTGCCTACAGAGCGGCAAACGCTCTTGTTCTCGGCAACGTTTTCAAAGCCGATTCAACAGTTGGCTAACACGTTGCTGAAGTCGCCAATTTTGGTTGAGGTTGCGCCTCGCAATGCAGCTTCGGAACAAGTGCAGCAAGTCGTGTTTCCAGTCGATCGCGATCGCAAGCGAGAGCTATTGTCCTACATGATTGGCTTTCACAACTGGAAGCAAGTGCTGGTGTTTACCCGCACAAAGCATGGTGCCAACCGCTTGGCCGAGCAGTTGGCGCGGGATGGATTAAAGACGGCTGCCATTCACGGTAATAAAAGTCAGGCTGCCCGCACAAGAGCTTTGGCTCACTTTAAGCAGGGATCTGTGCGCGTTCTTGTGGCGACTGATGTTGCAGCGCGGGGATTAGATATTGATCAGCTGCCGTTTGTGGTGAACTACGAATTGCCCATGGTGGCCGAAGATTATGTGCACCGCATTGGGCGCACGGGGCGCGCAGGCAACGAAGGACAGGCGATTTCGCTGGTCTCTACTGATGAGTACTCGCTCCTGCAAGGGATCGAGCGGCTCCTGAAGCGATCGCTCCCCCAAGAAATTATCGCAGGATACGAGCCTACCCGTCCGGCGCGCAGCAGTCAAGCAAGCGCACCCAGTCGGCGAACATCCTCGAATAGCCGCCAGAAACCAGCTCGTCAACAGCCCGATCGGGAGAGAGCGGAGCGTCCACAGGTGGAGCGTCGCCGTAGCGATCAGCCTCAAGCGAGCGCAACTCCCTCACGCGATCGCCGTGGCAAGCAAGGTGCCCACTCTACCCACGGAACGGTGGACAGTCGCAGAAAGCCTGCCTCGGCATCGGGTGGAAATCGCGCCCGACGGCGAACACGAACCGCCTAACTCCTGATTAGAGCGGCTATAGCGGTAGCCAGTTCGATTAGGAGATTTTGGGGGATAGCGAAGCCATTCCCCAAAATCTCCTTGTCTCAACGATGCTGGCGACAGCTACAGGGCTTACGCAAGCCCACTAAATCTGGTGTGTTGGTGTTGTGGGTAGGGTGCTTTGCACCTACCCACAACACCAATGCGTAAGTCCAGAGCTATAGAACTGCATGAATTGGGCGATCGCTTATATAATCGCAACGATAAAGATGTTTGCGATCGCTCATGGGTAGTCAATCTAAGGCAAAAACAATTTTTCTCCTGGCCTCGATGGTGGGCTGGCTCATTGTGGGGGCGGCCCTCATGTATCTTTTCCCGCAACTGGCCAATTGGCTCGTGTCGTCAGATCTTACCCAATTGTGGATTGAGAATCTCAGGCGTGGCGGTTACAACCCAGTCCTGGCTTGGGTTGGAGGGGGTATTACTCTGGTTATCACCCTGCTGGCCCAGTTAATTTGGCATCAACGGTTTGAGGGAAAAGCTTAATTCAACGTTGAGCTGGGTGTTAAGCGGGATGTTTTGATCCCTCAATGACCTAAATCCAACGTGCTTTGCACGGTGTCATTTGCACGGCATCAACTTAAACACGACTAGGTTAAGCCCATTTCACCTATAGCGATCGCTAGGCCAATTGGGACAGGTTTGAAGGCGATGTGGCCGTCCTCAGACTTGTCCCTGTCCTACCGCTGCTGACAACAGCGATTGCTATCAAACCGTTAATCATAAAAAAAGCCAGCATTGAGTGCTGGCTTTTCGTTTTCAATTAAAAATTTATAGGGTTCTGTTATTTAAGAAGAGACGGAAACAGCGATCGCGACTAATCCACCAATGAGTGCGATTGCTCCAACACCCATCGCCAAGTAAACTGTCTTCTGCTTACCTGTGGGAGGCTCTGCTGTATACATTTTGGGCTCTACAGCAAAGTTATTCAGCCGTCCGCCTTCTTCCGTCGTGTATGGCATATGTCAAAGCCTTTTACGTTAGTTCTATAAATTGTAACAAAATAAGTCCTTATTTTCTCATTCAAACGATGTAGAGTTTGAGCCTATCTTTGGAGAGAGGGAGATCCAAGGTTGGGGTGTTGCTGCATTGGGTTAATGCTTGAAGTAATGCTTGAAGACGGAGCCTAACCCAAAAATTCCGCCATTCGCTGCACTGCCGCTTGCAGAATTGAAGATTCGTGCATGAGGGCAAAGCGAACATAGCCTTCGCCCGATTTACCAAAGCCTGCCCCTGGGGCAACGGCAACTCCAGTTGCTTCTACAAGCTGTGTTGAAAAGTCAATTGAGCGATCGCTCCACGATGGCGGCAGTTTAGCCCACACGTACATGGCCGCTGTTGGCGAGGGCACAGACCAACCAATGTCATGCATCGCTTGTACAAAGGCATCGCGGCGATCGCGAAAGATTTCAAGCGCTGCGTGCACACCATTCTGAGGGCCTGTTAAAGCCGCGATCGCCCCGTTCAAAATTCCCAAATATTGGTTGAAATCGACCACCGCTTTAATTTGCCGCAGCGCCGCAATTAGCTCGACATTGCCAATGGCATAGCCCACACGAAATCCACCCATGTTGTAGGACTTTGACATGGTGAAGAATTCGATGGATACCGTTTTGTCTGGATCGGCCTGCAGCACAGAGGGCGGTGGCGTGCTGTCAAACACCAGATCCGCATAGGGAAAGTCGTGAACCAGCACCAGATTGTGCTGTTGGCAAAAGGTTACGGCTTGTTGAAAGAAGCTGAGGGGGGCGATCGCCGTGGTGGGGTTGTGAGGGTAGCTCAGCACCATCATGCGCGATTGGGCTAAAACCGGGGCTGGCACGTCTTCAAAGACGGGCAAAAAGCCAGCCTCCTCTCGGAGCGGCATAGGATAAATTTGCCCACCTGCAAGATACACCCCCCCGGCATGAGACGGATAGCCCGGATCGAGCAGCAGCGCAAAATCCCCAGGATTTAATACTGCCAATGGTAAATGAGCGGTACCCTCTTGGGAGCCAATCAATGGCAGTACTTCGGTTTCGGGATCGACCGCTACGCCAAATTTGTGAACATACCACTCTGCCGCCGCTTGCCGAAATGCTTGTGTGCCGTTGAACAGCAGATAGCCGTGAGTGGTGGGATCGGTCAGCGATTGGGCGATCGCTTGCAACACATGGGGTGGAGTCGGTAAATCGGAAGACCCCAGCGATAGGTCAATGACGGCTTTTCCCGCTGCTCGGGCTCGTGCCTTTGCCCGATCCATATCGGCAAACACGTTGGCCTGCAGCGGTGCTAGACGGTTGGCAAATTGCATCATTGAGAGGCTGGGGTTTGAGGTGAGTTGTAAACTAAACCGATTGGGGCAAATGTTCGGTTAAAAAGCCCTCGATCTTGGGCTTGCCCATCACGCCTTCCATGGCGGCAACCTGTGCCCCTTCTCGGAAGAGTACCAAGGCTGGTACCCCTTCTACCCGGCACTTAGATACCGCATCAGGATTGGGATCTACTTCCATCTTAACGATCTTGAGGCGATCGCCATATTGAGCCGCGATCGATTCCATTATGGGAGACATGAGCCGACAGGGACCACACCACGGTGCCCAAAAATAGACCAAGACTGGGTGCTCAGCACTGAGGACTTCGCCCTCAAATTGAGGATCTGAAATAACGGTGACGCTACTCATAGGGGTTACAGATTCTGAATTAGGATGCAACTGGGCACTTGTTCTAGCTTACCTGGGAATGGACGCAAGGACGGATGCGCTTTGCGCGGTACCTCAACCAATCTACACAAACTTGATGGGAATGTGAAGGTATGGTTCAGGTTGATGGGCTCTTAAAACGGCACAAGGATAAGAGCGATCGCTCTTATCCTTGACCCTTGTCCTGGTACTGGACTAATTGATTGGCTTTCGCGACTTGGGCGTTATGTGACTTAGAGAGTGGGATGGGAGGTTTCTATCTCTAGTGCGCCCTGTTTTGCTTATAGCTGGTCGAGCTGCGTTTTTAGGGCCTCTAGCTCAGCATCCACAGCTGCATCATTGGAAGTGCCCGATTCCGATGATGGGAGCGACGCTTGCTCGGTGGGGGCTGGGGCACCTGTGAGTTGAGCCTTCATGGCGGCAAGCTCGGCATCGACATCACTGCCGGATTCCAGAGCCGCAAACTGGGCTTCTAGCTCTGTACCAGCAATTTCGGCGGCAGCTTGGGAGCGCGCTTCCATCTGCAAAATCTTTTCTTCCATCCGTTCAAAGGCTCCTGCTGCGGTACTGGTACCCACGCGGCCCAATGTGCTTTGGAGCTGCTCGTTGGCCTTGGCGGCGCTGGCTCGTGCCCGCAGCATGTCCTTTTTGGTCTTGGCTTCCGAGATCTTGCCCTCCAGCGCAATCAGGTTGCGCTTTAAGGTATCGACCGTGCCGCTTTGTTGGTCGAGCTGCGTTTTTAGGGCGTTGGCGGTGTCGAGCTGTACTTTTTTGCGGTTGAGGGCTTCTCGCGCCAGGTTTTCATCCCCCTTTTGTAGAGCCAGTTGGGCTCGTTGCTGCCAGTTATTTGCTTCAGACTGGGCTTGATTGTACTGTTGCTGCATCCGCTTTTGGCTGGCGATCGCACTTGCAACAGCTTGGCGGAGCTGCACCAAGTCTTCCTGCATGTCAATCAAAGCTTGTTCCAGGATTTTTTCAGGATCCTCGGCTGAGCTAACCGCAGCATTGAGGTTTGCACGAACAACTCGGCTGACTCTGTCAAACAGTCCCATGACGTTTCCTCTGCAATGACGTTGAAGTGTGTGGTGTGAAGGTGATGTTCAGTAGAGCTACAAAACTTTCTATAGAATTTCCATGAAATGACGGTATTGCGCCCTCTTTCTATACGCTGATGATTTGATGCGCTATCCGCATCAAATTATCTCGCCGATAAGACAACTACCGACTATTGTATGGTTTCCGCTTACGAGTGGCAGGTGTTTTCTCGTGATTGGTGAGTCTGGCGATCGCAAAAAAGGGGCGCAATGTACTGCACCCCTCTATCTAGCGATTAAGCGACTTCGTGACGATTACAGTTGCGGAATAATCTGCTCTTTTTCGGGAACTGTGGTGTACTCTGCAACGATTTGGCGGAACTCTTCACCATCAATCGTCTCTTTCTCAATGAGCAGGTCAACCAAGCGATCAATCACGATGCGGTTATCCCGGACGATGCGGCATGCTTCCTCGTAACAGTGCTCCACAATCGAGCGCACTTGCGCGTCAATCCGTGAGGCAATCTCCTCGGAGTACTCGGAGCGAGTCGTCCAGTCGCGACCCAGGAATACTTCTCCCTGCTGGCTCTCTAGCGAGATCGGCCCCAAGTCCGACATCCCAAAGCGAGTCACCATTTGGCGTGCCATGGAGGTGACCTGTTGCAGGTCGTTGCCAGCTCCGGTGGTTACTTCGGCATCCCCAAAGATTTCATGCTCAGCGGCACGTCCACCTAGCGCACCGGAAATGCGTGCCATCAGCTGACCGCGAGAGATTAGGCCCTGATCCTCGGCAGGAGTAAACCAGGTCAAACCTTGAGCCTGACCACGGGGAATGAGGGTCACTTTGTTCACAGGGTCGTGATGCTTGAGCACGGTACCCACAATCGCATGACCCACTTCGTGGTAAGCGATCAAGCGCTTGCTCTTACCATCTACCAAGGGCGTACCTTCCATACCAGCCACCACGCGATCGATCGCGTCGTTGATTTCTAGCATGGTCATTTCTTCCTTGCGACGTCGAGCCGTAAGAATGGCAGCCTCGTTCAGCAAGTTGGCTAGGTCTGCCCCAGCAAATCCCGGAGTGCGACGGGCGATCGCTTCCAAAGACACCTCTTTGGCTAGCTTTTTGTTGCGGGCATGAACCTGAAGCACTTCCAGGCGACCTTTCAGATCGGGTGGATCAACCATGACCTGGCGATCGAAGCGACCGGGACGTAGCAGCGCCGAATCCAACACGTCTGCGCGGTTGGTCGCCGCAATGATGATGATGCCTGTGTTGCCTTCAAATCCATCCATCTCGGTGAGCAGCTGGTTCAGCGTTTGCTCACGCTCATCGTTTCCGCCGCCAATGCCAGCACCCCGCTGACGACCGACTGCGTCAATTTCATCAATAAAGATGATACAGGGAGCGTTCTCTTTCGCTTTTTTGAACAGGTCGCGGACGCGAGAGGCACCTACCCCAACAAACATTTCCACAAATTCAGAACCGGAGATGCTGAAGAAGGGAACACCCGCTTCGCCTGCGATCGCTTTTGCGAGCAAGGTTTTACCTGTTCCTGGAGGGCCAACGAGCAGCACCCCTTTGGGAATCTTGGCACCCACGGCGGTGAACTTCTCAGGCTTCTTCAAGAAGGTCACGACTTCTTGAAGTTCTTCTTTGGCTTCTTCAATTCCAGCCACATCATCAAACATGACGCCTGTTTTGGCTTCCATCATGAAGCGGGCGCGAGACTTACCAAAGTTCATGGCTTGTCCGGGGCCACCGGGCACGTTGTTGGAGCGGCGGAACAAAAAGAACAGGCCACCAATCAACAACAGGGGGAATAGTAAGTTGCCCAGCCAACTCCACACGGCACCATCGTTGCGAGGTGGGTGGATGTCGAGGCTGACCTGATCGGCCCGCAGCCTGGAGATCAACTCAGGAGCATTGCCAGGAAGATCGACCCGTAGACGCTGGGTGCGGTTGTCTAGTTCGGGATCAACGGCTTCAACGATGGCGGTACGGCCCGCATCATAGAGATCAACACTGGTGACTCGACCCGCATCTAGATACTCCAGAAAACGGCCGTAGGTCATGCGAGTGCTGGCGGTATTGCTGCCAAAGTTTGCAGGAGTGCCTGCAAAAGAGCCTTGGAATAGGAAAAATCCGATGACTAAAATTGGCAATGTCCAGAGAAGGATGACTCTCCAGGGAAGTTTCATAATTGTCGTCGCCTCTAAATACAGTAGCGAAAGCCTAGGTGGAAGCTGAAAGCTAGTAAACCAAGGATTTTCGCAAATTTAAGCTCAGATCGTTTCAGACTTTGAGTGGTTGAATGCTGAGTAATGCACTGAGTAACTAAAGTCTTTTTCTTTTGTTTCAGGGGATTTCACTGAACCTAAAACGAGATATCGCTATTTCTGAGAGTGAATCTTAATTAAATTTAACCTAATCTCGGAGAATGGGGCAATGCGATCGCTCAGTTCAGCAAGAAATTATCCCTGAATTCCTTGTTGTTCGGCTAATCCAGCTTTTGTAACAGGGTTTGGATTAGGTTCTAATCTAGCGCGAATTAACATGAGTGTACTGAACGAGTGCATGGAAACCGCCCCCAAGGCGATCGCTGAAAGAGCGCAATCATTTCCAGGGGAAATCAGAGGCGCACAGATGCCAGTGTGAACACCTGTGAACGGTGAGTGCGATTCAGCTGCTTCCAACCCTTTAAGGGCGGGCTTGAGCAGATGGAGCGCCCGTTTGGCTGAGGCGAATGATGTAGGGGTGATAGCGGTTGGCGCGGGTAGAGCCGACCCAGATTTGGTACACACCGGGCAGCCAGCCCCCGGCAATTCCAGGGTTAAAGTCTAAATAGCTGTCGTTACACCAAACGCCGCCTGGCCCCTGAATGATCAGGGTCGTGTCTTCTGGGCTTTGCACCCGCACGCTTAAAAAATCGAATGGTTGGGTGAGTTCCAGCTGGTGATCGGGCAAACGATCGACAAAGCCGAGACAGGGACCCGTTGGGGTGGTGCTGCGCTGGGCAAGCTGGCTGGCTGATACCGGCCCGCCGCTAATGCCATGCAGCGTGGTGGGATTAGGCCGGAAGTTGTTGCTGAGGGTGACGCTTTCAAAAATGGTGCTAGACCGTGTGATTTGAGCCTGAATGCGGGAAGGAAGCAAAGCGACAGCACTACCCACTACCAGTGCGATCGCGCCCATCATTCCATAGTGCCAGTGCTGTTGCATGCGGCCTTTTCCTCACAAAGTCAATATACAGAGTTCGATTGCAAATAGTGTGGCTGGGTTCCCTTGGTTGGCTCACCGCGTTCAGTCGGTTGGCCTATCCAAAGCAAAGAACCGAAGCTCGCTCAGCAAACTTCGGTTCCTAACGTGAGCGCTCACGTCGCAACGAGAATCGCAGCTTCGAGGCGTGGAATGGCGATCTGATGCTGGTGCAACAGCAGCCACGACTGGATCAAATCTGGGCCTTGAGTATCGCCTGTGAGGCCCGCTCGCAGGGTTTTCATAATCAAGCCTTTTTTAAGACCTGTGGATTTCACTACGGTTTGGATAATGCTTTGGGCTTCATCAGCAGTGAGGGTCTCATACTTTTCCAACGCTTCCAACACCCCCTGAACGGCAGCGGCAGCGCCATTTTGCTTGAGCTGGTTTGTAGCAGATTCAGTAAAGCCCACATCGGCAACAAATAAGTAACGACAAAGCGCAACACATTCATCTAACCGGGCCATGCCGGGACCAATCACTTCGGCAATGTGCTCTAGCCAGGGGCGATCGCCCTCCGGGTCAAATGCATAGCCTGCCTGCTGCCAATAGGGAATCAGCAGATCGGTTAGCTGAGTCGGAGGCAACTTGTGCAAATATTGGCCGTTAATCCAGTTCAGCTTATCCCAGTCGAACTTGGCTCCCGCTTTGTTTACCCGGTCAAAGCTAAAATTTTCGGCGGCTTCGGTCAGGCCAAAGATCTCATCCATGCCTTCCGGGGGTGACCATCCCAGTAGGGTCATGTAGTTGGCGATCGCCTCGGCGGTGTAGCCCATGGTTTGGAAGTCGGAGATGGAGGTCACGCCATCCCGTTTAGAGAGCTTGGCCCCCTGCTGGTTCAAAATCAGCGGAGTATGACCAAAGGTGGGTACAGTTGCGCCTAGGGCTTCGTACAGCAAAATTTGCTTCGGCGTGTTGCCAATGTGGTCTTCGCCACGAATCACGTGGCTAATGGCCATATCAATGTCATCCACCACCACCACAAAGTTGTACAGCGGTGGGCCAATCTCGTCTGCGGCGGCAGCACGGGCAATCACCATATCGCCTCCCAAGTCGCGCCCTTTCCAACTCACGGTGCCGCGTACCAGGTCAGTCCAGGAAATGTCGCGATCGTCGTCAATTTTGAACCGGATGACGGGTTTGCGGCCTTCGGCAATGAAGGCGGCTTCTTGGTCAGGGGTTAGGTTGCGGTGGCGGTTGTCGTAGCGGGGCGCTTCGTTGCGGGCTTTTTGGGCTTCGCGCATCGCGTCTAACTCTTCGGGAGTTTCGTAGGCGCGATAGGCCAATCCCTTGTCGAGCAGTTGTTGAATGTTTTCGCGATATTGATCCATCCGCTGGGTCTGGAAGAAGGGGCCTTCATCCCACGTCAGGCCAAGCCACGTCAAGCCCTGCATGATGTTTTCGGTATATTCGGGGCGCGATCGCTCCAGATCGGTATCCTCAATTCGCAGAATAAAGGTGCCGCCATGGTGGCGGGCAAACAACCAGTTAAAAACCGCTGTGCGAGCGGTGCCAATGTGTAGAGATCCGGTTGGACTTGGCGCGATGCGTACGCGAACAGACATAAACCTCGTTCAGTCGTTGGGCATTCCCTATTCTACAGAACAAGCATCCCCACCATTGGGAACGTTTGTTGTGACTCAGCAATTTTTCTTTTGGACATCAAACCCAGACCTGTTCCATCAATGTCGGGATCGTTCTGAGATTTGAAGCTAAGGGGTTGAACCTCAGAACCAGGACTCGCTGGCTTGGATGAAAAGAACCCAATGAAGGGGATGGCAGACACTGACCTGAGATAGCAGCTGAAAACTAAAAACCGCTTCTCATTATCGAGAAGCGGTTTCTGAAACGGGACCGACGGGGCTCGAACCCGCAACTTCCGCCGTGACAGGGCGGTGCTCTAACCAGTTGAACTACGGTCCCTTGTTTTTCGTGTTTGTGTCGCGCGTTTTGCGCGATTTCTATATTTGCTTATCTACAGGGATTTGTCAAATGGTTTTTCGAAAAAATCGAAAGTTTCTTTGGTATGGCCAACAAAGGTGACGAGCCAATCCTTTACCCGGTGGGTGGCGCGGCAGTCGTCTTCGTTATATTGCAGGATGGCGTCGAGGTGGGTGCGATCGCCCGTTTGTTGCCAGTCGGCGTACCAGCAGATGGATTGGGCTCCGTTTGCCTCGGGGTTTTGCCAGTGAAAGCCCAGCCATTTGGCAATGGATTTGAGGGCGTAGCTTTCGACTGGCAAGATGGCGATGCGGGTAATTCGCTCATGCAAATCGACAAAGCGGCTCATCAGCGGTTCAACATAGCTGGGATGGGTGTTGTATGCCTGAGCAAGGCGCTGCACCGTTTGCACCTCAAATGGGCAGAAGTGGTAGATGGGAGCGGTGGGATACTGCCATACCAAATCCAAAAAATGCTGCCATGCCGTGTGTTCATCATTGGGAGTGTGGGCCAGCAACGCATGAAAGGTTTCGGTTTGCGCAAGGCGATCGACCACGAGGACGCCATGTAGATAGACCAGGTTGTGCTCTGGGGCGGCCTCAATGTCGAAATACAGCTCGATCGGAGCAGTCGGAAGCTCGTGGGGTTGCAACAGCGGCTGTGAGGGGTTGCTGCTCATCAGCAGGGGGTTGGGCAGGGCTTGATTGCTGAGGGTGGCCTTGGCCTGATGCACCATTTTGTGGGCGACCTGTGCTCCAAATCCGGGCAGCGGTTCCAGCTTTTTGGGGATGGCGGCGGCGAGGGCTTCTAATGTGGTGATGTTGAGCTGCTTGAGGTGAACGTAGCGACTAGGAGTGACACCCGGCAGGAGAGACAGGTGCTCGGTTTGGGTGGCAAGGTTGTAGCAGTGGCTGTACCAGTGGCAGAGTTCGCACCGGTTGTGTGCGATAAAGACTTCAGGTTCCTGGCGCGATCGCATCATTTCGATGCATCCTGCTAGCGCGTCGTGCATTTGGGGCATCAAGTCTGTCACATTCACCCCATAGGCTCCCCGCTGTCGCAGCATCAGCCATCCACGCTCGACAGGAGTGGATTGCACAAGCGAGAGCAGGTATGTGTGGAACGCAATGGCAATTTGATAATCGAGTTTGGGGCGTTTGCCAAGGCGAATATCCGTTGGCAGGTAAACCCAAGAGCCAAATCGGGATACGCCGGGATGACGGATGAGTAAGTCGGGCGTGCTGACCAATTTCACGCCACGGGTTTGCTCGGCCACGAGTACGGGGCGAGCAATGCGCTCTACGCCACGCCGCATCAGCTCTAATGTAGCTTCGGCTCCAGCCAGCCAATCCCCTGCGGGGTAAATGGGCTGCTCGGCTGGAGAGGTGCCCAACACAGCAAACTGGTGAGCTTGACTATCTTGCCGCAGCTTGCGGAGGTAATCGCTAGGTGCGTCGCGATCGCCAACGTCTCCATACGCATCCAAAAATGCACGGCGATGACATCGCTGGTAATCAAATAAAACTTTGTCAGTAATCCAAATATCGTCGGGTTGGGCTGTGGGAACCAGCGGTCGCAGATGGGCAGGCATCAAGATCCGTGAGACCGAGCCGTTGTCCTCAGCCTCATGCCTTCTTAGGGGATAAGGGCTAGCGGACAAACGCCTCCAGACTAAAACAGAAGATGGCGTTGCTCCTCCATTTCAGTTTGCGCGGGGTGGAATGTGTCATGCGATGACGCTGCATTGTGCCGATATACGCTCTACGAAATTGGCTCTTAAAAACGGGCTCTACAACATTGGACACCTGGCTTTTCAAGTGTCCACCTAGCGAACAAGCTCTGTAAACCCTGAAGCACGGTGCGCGATCGCACTGCTCTATTACATTATGAATCTTGTTTATGAATCTAACCTGATTCTTCAAATTTGTAACGGCTTTCTTGGGTGGATTCGAGCGGTGTGGGCAGGGTGCAAGCACTACAAGGACGGCTGCAACCTGCCTAGTTTGAAAGCGTTAGACAAACCAAAGCCCAACCTTATCCCCGGTTCCTGTCATCCGTTTGCCAGGATGCGGTCGTGCGATGGGCAAGATGGTGCGCCCGTCGCCTGTCGGAAGAACGGGCATCGCTTCAGGGTGTTGAATCCATCGGGACTGACGCCGTTGAATCATGTTTGGAGCGTTAAGCACTCCAAACATGATTCAACCCCCTGGTTTTTCGGATGACGTGCTTAAGTTCTATCCATGTTTGCGCCTAGGTTGCGCGTTAAGGTGTGAAGAGACGTATTGAGAGATGGCTGAGGTTATGACTTCTACGGCTGGGCACTTGACCGAACTCACCCAATATCGCCAGCAGTTTCCGGCGCTGGCCAACAAAGCCTATTTCAACTTTGGGGGACAAGGGCCAATGCCAGAGTCTGCGATCGCCTCTATTTTGCAAGCGCACACAACCAGCCAGCAGCAGGGGCCATTCTCGAACCAGGTAAACCAGTGGATTTACCACGAAATGCAGCAAACCCGAGAGGCGATCGCCCAGTTGCTTCAGGTCTCTGCCGACACCATCACGCTCACAGAGAACGTATCGTCGGGATGCAACATTCCCCTATGGGGAGTTGACTGGCGCGAAGGCGATCATTTGCTGTTAACGGATTGCGAGCATCCCAGTGTCATTGGCACCGCAGAAGAGATTCGCTATCGCTTTGGGGTTAAGGTGACGACGTGTCCCATGTTGGAAACGCTGAATGGCGGTGATCCGGTCGCGGTAATTGCTCAGCATTTGCGCCCAACAACGCGCATGGTGGTGGTCAGCCATGTTTTGTGGAATACGGGGCAGGTTTTGCCGTTGAGGGCGATCGCGGATGTGTGTCATACCGCGGACAACACCTACACTCCGGTGCGTGTGTTGGTGGATGCGGCACAGTCGGTAGGTGTGCTGCCGCTGAACTTGGATGAGTTGGGGGTGGATTTTTATGCGTTTACGGGGCACAAGTGGCTGTGTGGTCCAGCGGGAATTGGTGGGCTCTATGTTCGACCCGATGCGTTGGAATCGATTCGCCCCACGTTTATTGGCTGGCGCGGTCTAACAAAAGATAGCACCGGAAATCCAATCGGCTACCAGTCCGATGGCCGGCGGTTTGAGGTAGCAACGTCGGACTTTACCCTGTGTGGTGCGTTGCGAGAGGCGATTGCGCTGCATGAGCAATGGGGAACTGCTACTCAGCGCTATCGGCACATTTGCCAACTGAGCAAAAAACTGTGGGAAAAACTACAAGCGATTCCCCAAGTCTCGTGCTTGCGCACTGCACCACCGGAGTCGGGTCTTGTCTCCTTCCGTATTGCCAATGCAAATCACAACCGTATCGTGCAGGCATTAGAACAGAAGAACATTTATGTACGTACGATTCTGCATCCTGACTGCATTCGTGCTTGCGTTCACTACTTTACCCAAGAGTCGGAACTCGATCACTTGGTAAATGCGGTGCATAGGCTTGTCGAGAATGAAGTGTGATCCGGTTCTTTCCTTTGTGAAAAATCTATAGCAACCATAAATAAAACGCACCGATACCATCCAAAACTTCAGGATTGGACGATACATCGTCGTTTCCTTTGTTGTATTGCACTTAGGCTTTACCGTGCTATTGCACTTAGGCTTTATCGTGCTATTGCACTTAGGCGCTACAAACGCTCCGTTTTGTGTGATGGGTGGAATTCTTCTGATGTTCAAATCATGTATCACTGAACTTTAAACATAACTGATGAAGATTCAGCGTACTTTAACACAGCCAGCGTCATCCATCACCCGTTGCAAATAGCATTCAGGCGATCGCCATTCGTATCCTTTTAGTTGTTATGTCTAACAACGTTAGACACTCTCTCTTGTTGGGTATTATTCCTAGAGAGACAATCATTCGTGCTGTTCCTGCTTCTACTCGCCGACTTCCACACGGCTCCACTCATGCTACGCCTTCGAGCTTGACTTTTCTTGCGCCAAAAGTAGTAACTTTTTCGCAGAGAAATGAACTGTTGAAACGTTGGGATGAGTGAATCTCTACTACGAATGTGATTGACGAAGCTTCTCAATTTTATGAATTATTCTTTAGCCACGGGTTATAACTTTCAACTTGTGATTGTTTCCGTCGCGATCGCCATGCTAGCTTCCTACACGGCTGTAGATCTGGCGGGACGAGTGAATGCAACCCAGAACCGCGCCCAAATCGGTTGGTTAATGAGTGGTGCGGCTGCTATGGGCACTGGCATTTGGTCAATGCACTTTATTGGCATGTTGGCCTTTCGATTGCCCGTTCCCGTTCACTATGACTTTTTGACGGTTCTTGTCTCTGTTTTGCCCGCGATGGTTGCCTCGGGACTGGCTCTATTTTTGGGCAGCCGTCAAACCCTGGGTTGGCTTCGGTTAGGAGGAGGAAGCCTTTTCATGGGGTTGGGAATCGCGTCAATGCACTATCTTGGCATGGCTGCAATGCATACCTCAGCAAGGATGCATTACAATCCTCAAATCATTGTGATTTCTGTCCTCATTGCGATCGCAGTCTCCTTTGCAGGACTCTTTTTGGTATTCCAACTGCGGGAAGAAACAACGCCCCACCAAACCTGGAAAAAGCTCCTGGCTGCCATCATTATGGGAACGGCGATTCCAACAATGCACTATACAGGCATGGCCGCCGCCTGTTTTATGCCCCTGCCCCATACCGTCTTGGAGTCGGACTTACAGCCTCCCGAAAATATCGTCCCCCTCGTCGCCGCTGTCGTTATCGGCACCCTGATCATTTTGGGACTGGCATTGCTCACGGCCTTTTTCGATCGCCGCCTGTCTGCTCAGGTCATCTACGCTCAGGCACTCCAGGAAAGTCAAAAAGCCCTCAAAGCAATTTTGGAAGGGATTCAGGTTGGGGTGTTGGTGATTGGAGAGGATGCTCAAGTTCAGGCCGCAAATCATGCTGTACTTGACCTGTTACACCTACCCACCGCAAAAGAGCTACAACGCTTCTGGGATAAAACGGTGGCCAACAACTCGAATTTGCCCGCTCCTACCCATTCAGAGAATTCGCTACTCCAGTCACTTCAACCCGTACTCCAGCAAATTGCTGCCAGACAGTCTGTGCAGAATGCAGTCGTTTGCAGTGAAGCCCCAACCCATTCAGACGGAACCGCACTCCTCGTGAATGCGGTTCCTTTGCATCAAGCTGACACGTCCTTAACTCAGATGATCTGTACGTTTAGCGAGATTACAGACCTGAAGCGAACCGAAAATCGCCTCAAAGAATCTGAGGCCAAATTTCGAGACTTAGCCACCCAAGAAGAACTGCTCAATCGTCTTTCAGCCCAAATTCGACAATCTCTGGATTTGCAGACAATTCTACAAACGGCCGTTTGCGAAGTCCGTACCATTTTTGAAACCGATCGGGCTTTGATCTATCAGTTTGATGCCGATTGGCGTGGACAAGTCGTTTTGGAAGATGTTGCTGAACTCTGGTCTCCCACCTTAGGCGAAGCAGCCGATGACTGCTTTCCGGAAGAGTGTTTGGAACGTTACCGAGACGGCCAGATTCGGGCAATTCACAATATTCTGGAAGCAGGGTTAGATCCTGAGCATCGCCAGTTCTTACAACGGTTACAGGTTCAAGCGAATTTGATTGTACCGATCATTGTCTGTAATCAACTTTGGGGATTGTTGATTGTGCATCAATGTAGCCACCCAAGGGTTTGGCAAGAAAAGGAAAGTAGTCTGTTATATCGGCTGGCCATTCAGTTAGGCATTGCCATTCAGCAATCCGACCTTTACACCCAGGCCGAGCAAGGTGCGCTGCAAGCCCAGGCGCAAGCCCAGCAATTGCGCGAATCTGAAGCGCGGCTCAGGCAGCAAGCTCACAACCTCCAACAAGCCTTTCAGGAACTACAAAGCCTGCAACTACAGCTTGTGCAAAGTGAAAAGATGTCGAGTTTAGGCCAGTTGGTGGCGGGGATTGCCCATGAAATTAATAATCCGGTTAACTTTATCCATGGCAATTTGACCCATGTGCAGGATTATGTGCAGGAATTGTTGGACTTTGTGCAACTCTACCAGTATTACTATCCGCTGCCAGTTCCAGAAATTCAGGCACAGGAGGAAGCGATTGACCTGGAGTTTTTGCGGGAAGATCTGGCAAAAATTCTCAAGTCGATGAAAATTGGCACCGATCGCATTCGCCAAATCGTTCTATCGCTGCGTAATTTTTCGCGCATGGATGAGGCTGAATTTAAGGCGGTGGATATTCACGAGGGAATTGATAGCACGTTAATGATTCTGCAACATCGTTTGAAGGCGCGTCCTGAGCGTCCTGCGATTGAGATTATTCGGAACTATGCTGATTTACCGTTGGTAGAGTGCTATCCAGGACAGCTCAACCAAGTTGTGATGAATTTGCTAGCGAATGCAATTGATGCGCTGGAAGAGGTCAATGCAAAGCGAACGTTTCAGGAGATTCAGGATCATCCCAGTGAGATTACGATTCGCACGTCTATCAGCGCGGATCAGTGGGTAAAAATTGCGATCGCCGATAATGGTTCAGGGGTTCCCGAAAACGTGAAGGATCGAATTTTTGAGCCTTTCTTCACGACCAAGTCGGTTGGTACAGGTACTGGCATGGGATTGTCCATTAGCTATCAAATTATTGTGGAAAAACATGGTGGCAAACTTGAGTGCTTCTCCAGTCCTGAGCAAGGCACAGAATTTGTCATTCAAATTCCGATTCGGCAACCTGCTTCTCAGGCTGCCTGATGCTGCGTGCTATCGCTGTAGATGCCCTGTGCATGGCGTTGCCCGGTGACTTGTGGCGGTTGGTATGTATGGATGTTGTTAGGCAATGCGTTTGTGCAATGCATCATACTTACTGACGATACCGGCCAAGAGTAAGGTAGATTGAGAGTTATTTTGCTTTTGCTCTGAACAAATGCAACTCTTGTCTATCGTGGGTCTTTAGCACTTATGCAGAGCAACTTATTGACTTCTGTTTTGCTGCCGCTGGCTCTGGCAATTGTCATGCTGGGGATGGGACTCAGTTTGGTTCCAGAGGATTTTAAGCGAGTTACTCGTTACCCAAAGGCGGTGGCGGTGGGCACAGTTTGTCAGCTTTTGCTGCTGCCGCTGATTGGAACGTTGATTGCACTGGTTGTTCCTATGCAGCCAGAGATTGCGGTGGGGTTGGTTGTGTTGGCGGTTTGCCCGGGTGGGCCTTCGTCTAATCTTGTGACCTATTTGGCGAGGGGCGATGTTGCTTTGTCGGTAACGCTGACGGCTGTTAGCAGCCTTGTCACTGTGTTGACGATTCCTGTGGTTACGAATCTGGCGCTTCAGTATTTTGTTGGGGAAAGTGCGGCGATCGCTCTGCCCATTGGCTCTACGATGCTGCAAATCTTTTTGATTACGCTGTTGCCTATCGCGATTGGAATGGCAATTCGATACCAGTTTCCTGATACGGCGCGTCGGCTAGAAAAGCAAATGAGTTACCTTGCTGCGGGTCTGTTAGCACTCATTATTGTGCTGTTGCTGATTCGGGAGGGTAGTAAGCTGCCAGGATTTTTGGTGCAGGTGGGAATTGGGGTGGTGTTGCTCAATGTGTTCGCAACGTTGACAGGATTTCTTGCTGCACGGATATTTCGACTGTCGCTGGCTCAGCAGATTTGTATCGCGATTGAAGTGGGTCTGCAAAATGGAACGCTGGCGATCGCCATTACTGCTGGTTTACTCAACAATCCCGATATGGCTGTGCCCGCTGCGGTTTATAGCTTGTTGATGTATGTGACGGGTTTTGGAGCGATCGTGTATGGTAGAAAAGCGATCGGCGGGATGACGACCGTAAAGTACTAACCAACTGTCTTAGTTAAAAAACAGGTTGCAAATATTCTCAATAGAATTCAGTTTTTTGCTTCCCGTGTACAAAGCCCATAACTTTAGCCGAAGAACAGAGCAAGTAGCTTAAATCCATTTCTACAGATATTCAAATTACCAATCATACTGACAGTCAACTCAGCCTAACGTTGCTGTTCAGCGGCTGCTTACAAAACTTACATCACCACCAGCAGCTTTCAGTAGTCCGCTGCAACAGCGTTGTTCGACTGCGCCAAAAGACTCTAGAAATACCGTAGGTATTGGGTTTTCTCCAACTTGCCTCTGCAAACCGAGGCGGCTTTCAGGAAAATTCCACTTAAACTTCACACTCTACTTCACACTGATGGCATATCATAGGAACAGGGAACGATAGGTATTATCTCTCGACTCTAGCTATGCTTAATCTCTCTGAAAGTTCCAGAAAGGATGTAAAAAGTGGTTAATTTCAATCCACTCACTGCACCACCCCCCGAAGAGGTACCCTTAGAAGATGCACCTCTTATTCGAGTGATCGCACAGTTGCGCTTTCCGCCTATTCTTTCAATTGAGAAGAAAGATTTTGTTGGTTCATTTCAAGAAGCAATTCGCGAGAGCTATCCTATCCTCCAGCCTGAACAAACTCAAGGGTTTGCCTTTAGTCCTCAGGGTGTCGTTCCAATTGCACCTCAAGTTACTTGGCGATTTGTAGACACATTAGATAACTGGAATTGGCGAGTTTCGTTGGCATCTAACTTTGTAGCGCTTGAAACGACTGCTTACTTAAGTCGTCGTGATTTTTTAAAGCGTCTAGAAAATATTCTTGTCGCACTTAATGAAAGTTTTAAGCCCGCAAGTATAGAGCGTTTTGGATTGAGATATATTGACAGAATTGTCGGACAAAATTTTCAAGATATATCTTCCCTTGTAAAACCTGAGATAGCCGGAATGGTGGCTGTTGATTTTAGAGAGCACATTCGTCAGACCATCAATGAATCTTTGTTTATTATTCCCGACGGAGGCGAGCAAATTGTCGCAAGATGGGGAGCTATGCCTGCTGGTGCAACTTTTGATCCAGAAGCGATAGAAGCTGTTGCAGATCCTAGTTGGATACTTGATCTTGACATGTCTGTTTCTAAAAATCGAGACTTTCATGTTGACGAGTTGATGAGTGAAGCACAACATTTTGCTGAAAGAATCTACACTTTCTTTCGATGGGCAGTAGAAGATGATTTCTTACGGCGATATGGAGGTAAGCCATGAGTACTCTTTTGGACAAACCACATATACTACCTGGATCTGTTACAGATGCTAGAAGGCCAAATATAATTTTCACAAGAATCTTAACCGCTTCTCGTAGCACAACTACATCTAAAGAGATTCTTGATCAAAATTTAGCAGCCGCATCGGAAATGACAACGAGCGGAATTGCTATAGCATCAACTAGTTCCCCAGAAGCAACACAAAAGGCTCTCAGTGAACTACGAAGGTTAAGTGGACTGACCTGGGAGCAACTGGCAAAGCTCTTTAATGTTTCCCGAAGAAGCCTTCATTTTTGGGCAAGTGGACAACCATTATCTCGTTTTAATGAGGAACATCTTAATCGACTGTTAGGCACTATTCGACATGTCGACCAGGGAAGTGCAAGTCTAAATCGCAGTCTTTTACTTCGCCCTGATGGCAATGGAAATCCCCTTTTCGATCTCCTAGTTGCAGGCAAGTATGAAGAATTCAAGCGGATCGTTGGTTCTAATAATGCGCCCCGAAGACCATTATTAGGTGCTCTGTCTGAAGATGCACATACAACATATATGCCTCAGAATCCAGCAGATCTGGTTGAGGCTCTTCAAGAGCCTATTCACCGTGAGGTTGGACGATCCAGACCTGCTAGAACTGCAAGGAGCCGAAAAAATAGTAGTGGTCAATGATCGAGATAGTTGGATTCAAGCAATAGACACTGCTCTTTCAGAGTGGTGTCAAGGTGATTGTGTGCTTGAAAAATACTGGTTTGTCTACCGCTTCAATCCACAACGCCCTTTGACATCTGACTCTGCCGATGTTGCGCAAGAAGAAACTGACCTTGCAGAATCCGAAGTCAGAGGTTTTGCTGTAGTTACACAGACATGCGATATTGTTCGGTCTTGTGATGAGCGCCCATTTGTTGAGATAGTACCTCTTGTAGAGGTTCATGAACAACAGTTGTATGAGATTCAGCGAAGTAGAAGACCCCAATATGCTTACGTTCCAGGAGTTGCAGAACTTAATCTTGTCGCTGATCTCGACCGCGTAATGACGGTAGAGAAGGCTGTTGTAGCAGAATGGGAGCGTAAGCCTGGATGCCTTTGCGATGATGAAGTTAGGGCACTTGGGCAAGCGCTAACACGGAAGCGTGCTCGATTTGCTTTCCCTGACGACTTCACTGATTTTGCCAGAAAGCTCCAAAAGCGTCTACGCGATAAGCATGATAAAGCTACTGAAGAAGGAGAAGCACTCCGCGCCTTACGCGAAATTAGGGTACGTGCAGAACCTTCATGGAGTAGCTCTGAAATCCGACTCATTTTCTGGTTTATTCGAGATGAGAATCAGAGTCAATTTAAGGGAATAGGATGGGATCAATTTCTTAACCAGTGGCTGCAATTAATCCCTGAATCTGGACGATACAAAAACGTAGAAGGTTCAGTAGTAGCTTTGGAAGACATGACAGCAAAAGAGTATGTTGAGAGCGATCCGTTGGATCTGGATCACTTATCCTCATAAAGTGCAGAATATGCGGCTCTACTACTTACAAAGTTTATCACTAGCGATCGCTTGCTAAACCATTTGAGTTTCAGCTTATTTCTGAATCTCATGGTACTTCAACACTGGGTACTAATAAGCAACAGTCAAGTACTGTCCCACAGATAACCTAGCGGTCGAACTATTACGAACTATTAATAGACGGAAAATTTCGGCATAACATCCTAAATTGGGGTAGATAGGCAGAATGATTCGGCATAATATCCCAAATTTAATGCTTATGCAGAAATAATCTGCATAATATGCCGCTCACGTTAAATCGCAAGAATTTTTCCGCATATTTTTATGTTGGTTGCGGAGTTGGTTGGATAGATTGGCTGAAAGATCAAGAATTCATAACAAAACGCCAGGTGATACTTGTGTTCCCCTGGCGTTTTGTTTTATGGTGGGCGATACCGGAATTCGTTCCGGCGCAACTTAAAAGAGACGAGCTTAAGGTGAGGACGCTAGTTAGGAGTGTTGACGCACTGCCTAACCAGCTAACCTAACTCTCTGACCGTAGCAGAGGGCTAGGCTGGATCGATTATCGTTTCACCTTGCTAATGCTGACAAGTGGTTAGGAAACCACGCCTTAAGCTTTTTCTTCATCGGCACATCCATTGCATTAGCGAGGAACAGAATATGAGTTCGGAATTCAACGACCTGTTGCCCACGCAGCAGGCCGAAAAGCCGCAGATTTGGATTATTGGCACGCGAGAGCAAGTCGTTCACATCATGAACGAGCTGGTTGTAAAACAGGTGGTGCACGACCGAGTGAAGTTCACCCCCATCATTCCCGCACCGTTTGCCAATGGCAAAGTGATGACCGTGCTGGTGAGATAGCCTGTTCGTTTCTGGGCGATCGCCAGTTTCCACCATGGGCAATTGTTGCGATCGCCCAACCATTTCCATATTTGGGGCGCTGGTTTCAAATTGATACAGGGAGAACTGCCCGAAATTGTGCCTATGTTAGGCTGAGGCCACATCAAGTTTGCACTTGGCAAACTAGCCAGCTTTGTTGCGACAAAGCCATCCTTCCGGCATTTTTTGACTGCGATGACTCCTCACTTCACCCATTTTGCATCGGCTTCTGCTTGGCAAGCGCTCACCCCATCAGACCAATGGCAGCACTTGTTGGCACAGCACGCTGGGCAATGGAATGGATTGCTCATTCGGTTTGATGGTACAGGGCAAGTTTTAGATGTGCTCGATTCTGTGCGACAGTTCACACCATCGAGCGATCGCCAAACCATCACCCACTCGCTCGATTTTCGCAGCCGCCATACCCGCAGCGTGCGGCAACAACAGTGGAACCTCACTCCGGGTGATCCGCTCATTTCCCATCCGGTAGATCCCAACGCTTTGCTGCTGTTCAACCCAACGGGTGCAGATGCCATGGTCGGGCGCGATCGCACCAAGCCCGAAGGCTTTTACTTTGAGCCTTACTTGCGCATTGGCAACAGGCGAGTCAGTGTGGTGGTGATGTATCGAGGTGCAGAAGCCGGGGCTGAACCCAACTTTTTTTCTCTATTTCGCGAAGTGCGGGCCGATAGTGGCGAACCCTGGTGGTCGAGCGATACCACATGCCGCATTCAGCCTTGCACCCAGCTCAGCCTTAGCCTTGCGCAACCCAAGGCCATGCACATTCAGCTAGAAACCCTCCACTATCGCCACATTGCACCCGATCCACAAACGATCGCGGGCGATTTTTTGCAAATTCAGTTTCCCGATGGCATTGAGTTGGTTCTATCGCGCGATCGCTTTCATTTGCCCTACTGCGCCTCGCTCAACTGGGCGACCCAGCAGTCCACACGCCGCTGTTTGCTCCTCTACTCCCAACCCAGCCAACAGCCCGAACTGTTGGCATTTTGAAGAACGTCAGTTCGGGTTAAGGGCTGTTCAGCTTATCCCAAATTCACGTTGAATAGGATCTGCTGCACAAATAGCTTTTGGGAAACCTGAACCGATATTCCGCAGGTTGCTGGGAATTAATTAAGCAGGTAGTAACGGCAGTAAGGTAGGCCCAAAAGTTGGATGATTTTAGAGCGCTCATCCATCAGATTACTGACCTGCTGAGCTTGCCCGATTGTCACTAAATGGATGGCTTGAAACTTCTGGAAAATCCAGCGCAGGGTGGGGTTAGCAGTCGGCTTCTTCTTCTGGTCGAGAACCGTCTCCCCCGATTGCTGTAATTGCTGACGCAGTTTGCGTTGACCCAGGTTGTACACCAGTAAGGTGAGGGCCATCATGAGAGCCAGAGCCTCTACCCGCTGAGGCTTCTTGACAAAGACACTACTGGTGAAGAACATCGGGTCTTTGATGAAGCGGAAGCCTCGCTCCACATTCTGTTGCTGCTTGTACTCCTGGAGTAAGCGCTCGGCAGGGTAGGTAGTTGCATCCAACACATTGGTAGCCAGGATAAAGCGACTGCGCCGTTGACTGCTGTGTTGCTCAAAATCGGCGGTTCTCTCCAAGGTAGCCTGGATCTGATAACCCAGTTTTTCTCCCTCATTCTTGACCTTGGAGCGCTTGGGGCGGCCCGGAGGACGTTTGGCTGACACCGAAGCAACCGAAACCTGAGTTAAGGTATGCCAT